>WGAA01000163.1 GCA_015489285.1 Anaerolineae bacterium
ACCTCATCCTCGTCGGTCCCGTCCAGTTGCGCCATTACCGGCAGGATCTCCCCCTGCTGGAACACCCACGCATCCACCGACTGGGATTCCGTCCGCCGGAGAGGTTGCCCCTCTACATGCGGGGATTGGACGTGGGGCTCATGCCCTATCGCCTCAACCGGTGGACCGCGCATGTGGACCCGTTGAAGTTGTACGAGTACATGGCCGTCGGCCTTCCCGTCGTCTCCACCCCTATCCCCGCGGTGGAGCGGGTCGCGGACCTGGTGTACATTGGGGAAGGGGAGGACTTCGTGCAGGCCGTGGGGAGGGCCCTGGAGGAGCAGGACACCGAGATCCGGGAACGCCGGCGCGCGTTCGCGCGGGAGAACGCGTGGGACCGCCGCGTGAACGCCGTCCGTGAGATACTGTACACCTTGCTGCGGGAACAATGAACCGAACGACGGAGAGAGTAGAGGCGTGGGTTGCATGGAGCGCGGTGGCCTGGGCCGGATTTCTCGCCCTGGCCGTGGAACTGAGCCTTTCCCGGCTCCTGCGCCCCTGGTTTGGGGATATGCTCTTCCTCTGGGCGGCCATCATCGGCTTCGTCCTCCTTTACCTCGCCCTGGGCAACTTCTTGGGCGGTCGCCTGGCCCAAAGGGGGGAGTTGACCGGGGTGCCCGTCATCCTGGGGGTCGCGGGCCTCGCCATCTACGGCATCCCCTGGATCACCCATCCCCTCCTGGCCGCGGCGCAACGCAGCATGCACGCCTATCACCTGACCCTGCCCCTGGTGGCCCTCCTCGTCACCTTCCTCCTCCTCGCCCTTCCCCTTACCCTCCTGGGCATGATATCCCCCCTCGTCATCGGGTACTGGACCCGGCGGGGGCGGGATGGGGGCGACATCGCCGGACGGGTGCTGGCCCTGAGCACCCTGGGATCCCTCGTGGGATCGTTCCTCCCCGTCTTCTGGATGCTCCCCCTGTGGGGCACACGGCGGACGTTCGCCCTGCTGGGCGCGGGGGCCCTCCTCTGGGGCGGGATCACCGGGGTGGCCCTCCTGGGACGTCGGGGACTCCCCCTGCTCCTGCTCCTGTTGCCCCTCCTCCTCTCGCCCCCCTCGGCCCTATCCGGTCCCATCAAGCCCTTCGACCCCACGGGCCGGGGCCGCGTGGTGTACGAAACGGAATCCCAGTACAACTACATCCAGGTGGTGGAATGGAAGGGGGAACGGTGGTTGCGCCTGAACGAGGGGGAAGGCATCCACTCGGTGTGGCGGCCCCACATGACGTTGAGCGACGGGATTTGGGACTATTTCCTCCTGGCCCCGGCTTTCCGGGGAGGCCGTCTCCCGCGTCGTCTTCTGGTCATCGGCCTGGCCGGGGGCACGATCCCCACTCTCTACGCCCACGCCTTTCCCGCTGTGGAGACGGTGGGGGTGGAACTGGACCCCGCGGTCATCGACGTGGCCTATCGCTTCTTCCACCTGGGGGATATTCCCCACCTGCGCGCGGTGGCCGGCGACGGTCGGGTGTACGCCCGCCAGACGGATGCCCGGTTCGACGTCATCGTCCTCGACGCGTACCGTCCCCCGTACATCCCCTTCCATCTGACCACGGTGGAATTCTTCCGACTGCTCCGCGAGCGGTTGCGCCCCCACGGGATTGTGATGGTCAACGCGGCCCGCACCGCCCGGGATACTCGCCTCGTCCACGCGTTGAGCAGCACCATGCGCCGGGTGTTCCCCCGGGTCTACATTGTGGACGAGCCCTTGAACGGAGCTCTGTGGGGGAATTCCGTTGTCGTGGGCCTTCAGGACGCGGTTGCCCGGAAGGACATCCTGCGGGAGATGGACCGATGTGCCGTGCCCCAGGTGCGTCTGGTAGGACAGCGGGCGAAGGACCACCTGCGGCCGGCCCCGCCCCCCACTCTCATCCTGACGGACGACCGGGCCCCCATCGAACAGATCGTCCACGGCATCATCTGGTCATCCCTGGTGGGGCGGGAGGATCCCCTCAGAGGGCCAGGAAAACGAGGGCCAGCGCGATGAGGCCCGTCAGGGCAACTTCCCCGATGAAGCGGAGGGAGAGGCGGCCCTGCATCTCCCGCTCGAAGGTGAGGACAAGGCCGTAGAAGAGGAGCAGGAGGAGGAGTCCCGCGCGCAGGGGGGAAAGGGTCGTGTGGCGGAACATCCAGGCCATCTGGCCGACGATGAGCCCCACGACGGCGCTGTACAACCAGCGGGTCGAAAGGGGCAGGGGGAGGTCCACCCAGAAGGCCGCGGCCAGCAGGTAGGAGCCGACCAGCATCTGGGTGGCGGAGAGGAGACTGCGTTCCCCCACGGTGTAGAGCCAGAGATACAACGTGCCCCCCGTGGCGAAGACCAGCGTGCGCAGGACGAAGGCCGCGGGGAATTCCCCCGGGACGCGTCCCAACACCCGGCCCAAACTGTGCCACGTGAGGGCGAGGAGGAGGAGCGCGGCCACCAGCAGGGCCGTGCGCGCCTCCTTGGTGTGCTGGTAGGGGAGGAGGCGCAGCGCGATCCACCCGATGGCCAGGGGGAGGGTCCACGCGCCCTCGGCAAACCGGACGCTCCGGTGGGGCACATCCCAGGCGACGAGCACCCACTGGGTCCCGGAGACGAGGACGAGGAAGAGGAGCACGCCCAGCCAGAAGCCTGCCCCCACCGTCACCGTCAGCGGCGTACCAAAGGGGTACCAGGTAAAAGTGTACCGGGGGGCGATGAGAATGGGCTGGAGGGCCAGCACCACCCCGGTCATCGCCGTGAGCAAACTGATACGGTCCCTGAACGTCATCATCTCCTGCGAAACCTCGAGCTAACGAGTGACGAGTAATGAGTAACCGGATGGCGTGGGCACAAGGTTATCGCCACAGAGCCAAGCTCATCTTCAAGTTACGCATTACGCATCACGTATCACGCATTACGCATTTCAAGCCAGGTTGTGCTAACCGCGCCGACTCCCCCCTACCGCCTGACGCATGACGCCTGACGAATGACGCATGACGTCACCCGCCCACCCGCCTTCTCCTCGCCCCATCGTGTATGCTTGACAATATGTCTCAAGCCGGTCATACTAAATCCACCTGCACCTGCCGCTCTGTATTGTATGTGGACTTTTGGGGAATGGCTAGTTAGAGGGGCGGGATATCCGACCTCTGGTGAGGAGGGGTGAATGAGACGCATCGCGGTGGTCGTCGACGGCTCAGCCGATTTGCCCGAGTCGCTACGTGCGGGGGGAGAGATCCACGTCGTCCCCCAAATCCTCGTGGTCGACGGGGAACGTCTGGTCGAGGGGAAGGACATCACCTCGGAGGAGATCTACGAGGCCGTGCTCGCGGGGGTCCCCGTGAACATAGGACACCCCCCACCGGACGACTTCCGGGTGGTCTACAAGAAAATGCGGGCGCACATCGAAGGCATCGTGACGTTGACCCTTTCGACCACCTTCAACCCCACCCTCATATCCGCCCAGGTGGCCGGGATCACCTACCCCAAGCTGCCCACCGAGGTCATCAACTCCCAACAGGTCTCCATGGGCCTGGGGTTCGTCGCGCTGGCCGCCGCCCGCCACGCCCGTGAGGGAGGAAACCTGGAGCAGGTAACCCGTGCCGCGCGCGAGGCCATCCCCCACGTCCACACGGCCTTTCTCCCCCAGGACATTCGTTACCCCTACCGGGCCGGATATCTCTCCCGCCTGACCTACCTGACCCACCGAGCCCTGGGGCATGTCCCCCTCCTGGTGATGGAAAAGGGCCACCTGGTGGTCCGGGAATTCGGCCGGGGTGGGGATCAGGGGATGGAACGCCTTGTATCGTGGGGCCGCTCTCGCGTGGGCGAAGCGCCCGTGTGGGCTGCCATCGTGCACGCCCGCGCGGCGGACCTGGCTGAGCGTCTGGCCCAACAAGTGCGCCGCACCCTCCACGTCCGGGACGTGGTCGTGACCACCCTGACCCCTATCGTCGGGTTGCGCACCGGCCCGGGAACGGTCGGACTCGTCCTCTACGAGGACGCGTCGACGAGCTTGATCCCCTGAACACACGGGGGTAGAATAGGGGCTCACACGCAAGGAGGTCGCCATGACGCAGGAACTCTTACCCTTCGAAGAACTGCCCAAGGAATTGCAAGAACTGTACGAGGACATGCAGGACGACCTGTACGAGGGCCTGGCCGACCGGGTCGTGGAGGGAACGCGACAGGCCCTGGAAATGGGGCGCAGTCCCCACGAGATCCTCACCTACGGCCTCATCGGGGGCATGGACATCGTGGGGGAAGACTTCGGCGCGGGCATCCTCTTCGTTCCCGAAGTGCTCATGGCCGCCAAAGCCATGAAAGCGGCAATGGAGATCCTGCGCCCCCTCCTCACCCAGACGGGAAGTCCCCGACTGGGCACCATTGTCCTGGGAACGGTCAAGGGGGACATCCACGACATCGGCAAGAACCTGGTCGGCATGATGCTGGAAGGGGCGGGCTTCGACGTCATCGACGTGGGGGTCAACACCGACGCGGAAACCTTCATCCAGACGGTGAAGGAGCACAACGCGGAACTCCTGGGCATGTCGGCCTTGCTGACCACGACGATGCCCTACATGAAGGTCGTCATCGACCGCCTCGCCGAGGAAGGGTTGCGGGACCGGGTGAAGGTTCTGGTCGGGGGCGCGCCCTTGAGCGAAGCCTTTGCCGAAGATATCGGTGCGGACGCCTACTGCGAGGACGCGTCCGTGGCCGTGGAGATGGCCAAGAAATTCATCACTCTCAAGAAAAACGCGGCGTGAACAACAGGGAGGCAAAGAACCGATGAACCGGTTTCTCCGACTTTTCCAAGAACACGACATCGTCCTGGGCGACGGGGCAATGGGAACGATGCTGCAACGGTTGGGATTGACCAGCGGTGGAGCCCCCGAGCTGTGGAACGTGGAAGCCCCGGAAAAGGTCCAATCGGTACACCGCGGCTACATCGAAGCCGGATCCATGATCATCACGACGAATTCCTTTGGCGGCACCCGGTACCGGCTGGCCTTGCATAACTTGCAGGACCGAGTGCACGAGTTGAACAAGGCCGCGGCCGCCATCGCTCGCGAGGTGGCCGGGGACAAAGTCGCGGTGGCCGGTTCCATGGGCCCCACGGGAGAGCTCATGTTCCCCCTGGGGACGTTGAGTTTCGAGGAGGCCAAGGACGCCTTCGCGGAACAGGCCGCGGCCCTGGTCGAGGGCGGCGTGGACTTCCTCCTCATCGAGACCATGAGCGCCCTGGAGGAGGTTCAGGCGGCCATCGAAGGGGCCCGTGAGGCCGTGGGCGAGGATATCCCCATCGCGGTCACCATGACCTTCGACACGCGCGGCCACACTATGATGGGCGTGAGCCCGGAACAGGCCCTGGAAGCCATCTACGGGTGGGGCATCCGCTTCATCGGGAGCAATTGCGGCAACGGCCCGGAGGAGACGATCACCGCGATGGAGAAGATGGCCGCGGTGAAACCCGATGACGTGATCCTCATCGCCCAATCCAACGCCGGCGTCCCTCGCTGGCAAAAGGGCGGGGAGATCGTGTACGACGGCACGCCGGAGGTCATGGCCCAGTACGCGCTGCGCGTGCGGGACCTGGGGGTCCGCTACATCGGCGCCTGCTGCGGCAGCACACCGGACCACATCCGCGCCATGGCCCAGGCCCTGGGATTGGCCCCATCCCCCACCTGATGCACAAGAGGGGCACATGAGCGCGCGGCGCACGGCCATCATCGCCTGTGGGGCTCTGGTGCGGGAGATCCGCGAGATCCTGAAGCGCCACAACCTCCCCGCGGACGTGTACCCCTTACCCGCGCTGCTGCACAACCGCCCGGGACACATCGCCCCCGCGGTGGAAGAGAAGATCAAAGCCCTGGGGAATCGTTACGCCCGCATCATCGTCGCTTACGGGGATTGCGGGACGGGGGGCGCGCTGGACCGGGTACTCGCCCGATACCCTCACGTGGAACGGCTCAGCGGTCCCCACTGCTACGAGATGTACGGCGGACGGGAGTTCACCCGCTGGGCGCAGGAGCGTCCCGGCACCTTCTTCCTCACCGACTTCCTCGCGCGCGGCTTCCGCGGACTCGTGTGGAAACAACTTGGCCTGGACCGCCACCCCGAATTGCGGGACATCTACTTCCGCCACTACACCGACGTGGTCTGGCTGGCCCAGCAGCCGGACCCGGAAACGCGACGCCGGGCCGAAGAGGCCGCCCGACTCCTCGGCCTTCCCCTCACCGTCATCCCCACCGGCTACGGCGCCCTGGAAACCCGCCTGCTCGCCCTCCTAGAAGAGGAGCAACACCCCCCAGAAGAGGAGGACCGCGGGGAGGGCAGCGAGGACGAAGTCCCGGAAACGGTATTGCCCGGGCTCCCGGACCATGACGTTCAGGGCGTCGGTCAAGGGGGTGAGGAAGCTGCTGGAACTGCCGAAAACGACGGCCAGCGCCAGGAGCTGGGGGGAGATCCCGTAGCCCTGGGCCAAACGAAGGGCCACAGGCGTCAAGAGCACGGTGACCGCGGTGTTGGAGAGGACCTGGGTCAGCCCCACCGCGAGGAGGAAGACCCCCGAAAGTAACGCCTTCTCCCCCCACGGTCCCAGGGAGGCCGACAGCACCGTCCCCAAGATGTCCGCGGCCCCACTCTTGGCCATGGCCGTACCCAGGGGAAGGAGCGCGGCCACCATGATGACCGTACGCCAGTGGACCACCCGGTACATCTCGTAGGGCTTCAAACAGCCCGTAGCCACCATCAGCAACAGGGCGAGGAGGGAGCTGATGACGAGGGGCAATAGCCCCGTGGCCGCGGTGATGACCATCCCCACGACGATGGCCGTCGCGACCCACAACTTGGGCGTGGGTTCCGCGCCCGGTTCCACCTCCAGGTAATGGGCCACGATCAGCCAACCCTCGTCCACGGCCCGCCGCAGCCCGGCCCGAGGCCCTTGAACGAGCAGACTATCCCCCACCCGGAGGCGGGTCGTCCGAACCCCCTCGGTCACCACCTTGCCGTCCCGCAAAAGCGCGATCGCGTGAATGCCAAAGCGGGTCCGCAACCCCACGTCGATGGGGGAACGCCCCACAAGGGGGGAACGGGGAGGCACGAGGACTTCCGCGAGGATGACGCCTTCGGGGAATTGGCGGACGATCCGCTCCAGCGAGACCCGGCCCAACGATTCCAGATCGTGCTGGGCCGCAAGCTGGGCCACGGCCCCCGGTTTCCCCTCCACGACGAGAATATCCCCCGGCTCCAGCGCAAGATGGGGAGGCGGAGGGGAGATGCGCTCGTTCCCCCGCAGCACCTCCAGGATGGACACATTGTACGTCTCCCGCAATTGGAGCTCCCGCAGGGGCCGCCCGATGAGGCTGGAGTGGCGCCGAACCCGCAGCTCGTACAACCCCCGCTCCAGCCCGTACTCCCGCGCGATCTCCTGGAGGGAGGGATGCACCCGCGTCCTCACCTCCCCCGAAGGGAGGAAAACCCGGCCCAACGTGGCCAGGTAGAGGGCGGTGGCGAGGAGCGCGGGGAGGGCAATGGGCGTGAAGGAAAACATGTGCAACGGTTCATACCCCGCGTGAACCAAAATGTCCGCTGCCGCGAGGTTGGGCGTCGACCCCAGGAGGGTGAGGAGCCCTCCCACATTGCAGGCAATGGCCATGGGGAGCAACACGTGGCCGGGCTTCAACCGGTACCGTTCCACCAGCGTCAGCGTCGCCGGCAACATGAGGGCAAACACGGCCAGGTTGGCCATGAACGCGGAGAGGAACCCGCTGATGAGGACGATGCTCAGGATGAGACGCCGTTCGTCCCGGCCGGCAAGACGGACGAGAAGGTCGCTGATCGCCGCGGCCGCGCCCGTACGCCGTAAGCCCGCCCCCAGCATGTACATGGTGGCCACAATGATGGTCACCGGCGCGGCGAACCCGGCCAGCCCTTCCTCCACCGTCAAAATGCGCGTGACGACCAGGAGGAGGAGGACGGCCAGGGCCACGATGTCCACCGGCCAGCGGTCCAAGGCCAGGATGAGGGCCGTTCCCAGGAGGATGAGCAAGACCGCATACGCTACCATGATGTCCACCCCGCGCGGACGCTTACCGCGATGGGCCCTTGCCCTTGCGAACGCCCTTTACCCGTGCCCGGGTGCTCGCCTGCACCGTCGTCTTCTTCCCCGACGTGGGGGAGGCCTGAGCCCGACGGGCCCGATGCATGTAGGCGTAGACGCCTTCCCCCATGAGGGCGAGGACGAGAATGACCCCCAGGGTGATCCAGTCCAGAATGCGGATGTACTGGGCTAGAAGGAGGAGTAGGACCACGGATCCGATCCACAGGCCGTGGAAAAAGGAGCCCTCGGGGAGCGCCTTTCCCCGGGAGTGTAAAAGGAAGGCATGGACGCCCGTGACAAGGGCCGACACGGTGATGAAAAGGAAGAGGAAGAGGAGGAAAAGGGATGTCGGCTGCGGGGGAATGGAGTAGAGGATGAGGGCGACGACCAGTCCCCCGATGAGGGCGATGAGCAGCCCCAACCAGGCGACCGTTCGTGATGTGATGAGGATCCCTTCGCTTCCCTTCTTCTTCGCCATCTATCCCCCCCACCAGACGGCAAGCCAGTACACGGTCGGCACGACGAAGAGGAGGCTGTCGATCCGGTCGAAGGCCCCCCCGTGTCCGGGAATCAACCGCCCCGAATCCTTGAGGTTGCACTGCCGTTTGAACATGGACTCCACCAGGTCGCCCACGGGGGCGATGATGGAGAGGAGAACCCCCAGCAGGAGGGCTTGCTGTCGGGAGACATGGGGCAAAAGCCAGGGGACGAGAAGGAGCGCGGCCAGAATGCCCGAGACCGTTCCCCCGATAACCCCTTCCTTGCTCTTCTTCGGACTGAGTTGGGGGGCCAGAGGATGACGCTTTTCCCCCAGCGCCATGCCCACGAAATACGCGCCGGAATCGATGATCCACGTGAGCACCAACCCCACGGCCACCCATTCCAAACCGTGAGACCGGTTGCGCAGGAGCACGCCGTAGCGCATAAAAGTCCCCAGGTAAAGGGCGACGGCGATGGTGATCGCCCAATCCGTCGCGGCCCGATGGGTTCGCGGGTAGCGGAACAGGGCATAGGAGAGGGTAACCAGCAGGATGCCCGTGACCAGGGGGAAGTAAAGCCGACCGTCGCCGTCGAACATGGCGGAGATCACCAGAAGGAGGAGAACGGCTTCCCCCCACCAAACGAAAGGCTCATGTCCCCCACAGTCGGGGCGGCGCAACATGGCAAAGGCTTCATACCCGGCCAGAAGGCTGACGAGGGCCACCAAAGCCGCAAACCACCACCCGCCCAGGTAAAGGAACCCTATGGCAAAGGGGATGAGGACGGCAGCGCTGAGGACGCGTTGTTTGAGCATGGGGCGTTCACTCGCTACTGGAGTCGGGCAGGCGGCCGAAACGTCGTTCGCGGGACGCGTAATCCCGAATGGCCTTCATCAGCTCCGCCCGGTCGAAATCGGGCCAGTACGCGGGGGTGACGTAAAACTCCGCATATGCCGCCTGCCAGATGAGGAAGTTGGAGAGCCGGTACTCCCCGGAGGTGCGGATGATCAGGTCGGGATCGGGGAGTCCGGCCGTGTACAGGTGCGCGCTGAAGACTTCCTCGGTGATCTGGTCCGGGGGGATGCCCTCGCGCAGGATGGCCCGCACCGCGTCCAGGATCTCCGCCCGTCCGCCGTAATTGAAGGCGACGTTGAGGATGATGCGGTTGTTGTACTTCGTCCGTTCCACCGCCTCCTCGATGCGCTGGCGCAAACGGGGCATGACCCCCTCCAAACGGCCACAGTGGCGGATCTGGACCCCTTCCCGGTCGAGCTCGTTGAGTTGCTTGTGGATGGAGAGGCTGAGGAGCCGCATGAGCCCCTCCACCTCCCGTTGGGGACGGCGCCAATTTTCCGTGGAAAAGGCGTAGATCGTCAGCACCTCCACGCCCACGTCCCGGCAAGCCTGCAACACGCGCCGGATGTTCTGCGTGCCGGCCCTGTGCCCGGCCAGGCGGGGCAAACCCCGGGCTTTGGCCCAACGACCGTTGCCGTCCATGATGATGCCGATGTGACGCGGTATACGTTCCCGAGGCACCCCGAGCTCGGCCAACGCCCGAGGGTCGGGCCGGGTGACGATGGTGGGCGGCGCCACCTGTTCCAGGACCATGTGTGGTGTGCTCCTCACGCGGGCTAGACTTCCAGGATCTCCTTTTCCTTTCGCTCGCCCAAGTCGTTGATCTTCTCGATGTGCTCCTTCGTCATCTCATCGACCTTGTCCACAAGCCGATGATACTCGTCTTCGGAAATCATCTTCTCCCGTTCCAGATCCCGCAAGTCCGCAATGGCGTCGCGCCGCACGTTGCGCACGGCAACACGGGCCTCCTCCACCCGTTTGTGCACCACACGGACCAGCTCCCGCCGTCGTTCTTCGGTGAGCGGCGGCAACACGATCCGGATGACTTGACCGTCATTGCTGGGATTCACCCCCAGGTCCGACATCATGATGGCCCGCTCGATCATCGACATGCTGCTCGGGTCAAAGGGCCGTATGAGCAACATGCGCGGTTCGGGGGCGGTGATGGAGGCCAACTGCATCAAGGGAGTGGACGTGCCGTAGTAATCCACGGGCAATTTCTCCACCAGCGCGGGAGAAGCCCGCCCACTCCGGATGGAAGCCAAATCGTCGCGCAACACTTCGACGGCTTTGTCCATGCGTTCGCGCGCGTCCTTGAGTATCTCTCGAACCAACCCGTCTTCCATGGATTCACCTCCTCCCCTGGAGTCACCCCATTTTACCGTCTCCCCGGCCAAAGACGCAAAGGGAGCCTCTCCCTGGATAAGGAACGCGCGCGAAGGGAGGGAAAAACGCGGATCAGGGGCCGGGAGGAGGCCCGACCTTCCTCCCGAGATCGCGGTCACGGCCCCCTCAAGGGGCCATTTCCTCCAGGGCCGCCTTGAACTCGTCGAAGGAATCCACCCGCACCGCGATGACGTGGAGCTTCTCCAGCATCTTCACATCGCTCCAGGGGCGCAGGCGGGACGCGACCTCCTCCAGTTGGGATTCCGGGGGAGCAAATCGGGCCCGCAACACGGTGAGCAGAGATTGAATCATCCCCTCGAATCGTCCCTGCTGCAACCCTTGCTGCAATCCCTGCTGCAATCCCTGTCGCAATCCCTGCTGCACCCCTTGCTCCAGCCCTTTCTGCAACCCCTCATCGAACCACTTTTGCGTGACAGCGGACATCACTTCACCTCCTTGCGGTAAGGCCGCGGTAACTCGTTCCAGGTCCTCGGGGTGGATATAACGACCCGCCTCGGCCATGTAACGCAGCACCGCTACAGCGGCCTCAATACCCGAACGTGCGGAAAGGACCTCCCCGAGGAGCAAGGCCAGCTCATCCAACTTCTCCCGCAACTCGGGCCGATGGATGTACTTCATGATGAGGAGTCCGGCCGTCAGAAAAGCATCGACCTGGAGCTGCGAGTCCTCCACCACGTTCAGGTCATACAAGATATACGAGAAATCAAGAGTGTAGGGTTGTATCTCCTCGGGGGCGCGAAGGAGGGCCCCGAAATTCCGGGGATATTGCCAGGGCTTGAGACCGTGGTACAACACCACCGGAACGATGGGCGCCAACTCCTTGCCCTCCTTCCACATGCTCTCCCAAATGCGGACCATGTACCGGAGGAGCTGCCAGGCTACAACGGGATCGGCGTAGCTTTTGTGTTCGAACAGAAAATACAAGTACGCCTCACCCCCCGTCACAAGAGGGACCTGGAAGAGGAGATCCCCCTGGTGGGAGCGCAAATCCGGGTCGACGAAGGAAGCATCCACCGGCTGCAAACCGGACAGGTCCAGGGGAGCGACGACCTGGGCGGGCAAGAAATGGCGGATGAACACCCGCGCCCGGTCCGGGTGTCCCAAAAAATAGCGGAAGAACCGGTCGTGGGGGTTGGTAAGGTGCGATTCCGTTTGCTCGCTCATGAAGACCACCTCGCCGTGGAATGTGAAAACATTATACATGACGACCGCGGAAGCAGCAAAGAGCCATCCCCAGCGCCTGCCACGAATTTCGACATTTCACCCCCCTGCAGTAAAATATGCGGAGATCGGGCAAGAAGGACCATCTCGAGCCATTCTCTGGAAGACGAGGAGGGATTATGGCTATCGAACGACAAAAAGAGATCCGACGGCGACGTGTACGGCGTAAGAAACTCCGCAAGCTGCGGGCCAAACTGGCCCAAACGACGGACGAAGCGGAACGGCAGCGCATCATCGCCAAAATTCGGCGCATCAGCCTCCGGGCCCCGTTAGAAGTGTGAACTCGGCCCCCATACCGCCCAGAACGTTCTAGGACGAAACGAAGGCCCCTGAAAGCGGCCTAAAGGGAGCCCCCTTCCAGGGGGCTTTGTCCTGACGTAGCCCGGAGGTTCAGCTCTGGGCGGGTTCGAGCGCCGTTAACCGGCGCGAAGAGAGCAAGGAGATGTTTGTATCGCTGAGAGGAGCAGAACAATGGCCGATCCGAAAGTTGCCGATCTAACCGTACAGGAATTTAAGGCGCTTGTCCGGGAAATCGTCATTCAGACCCTTTTGGAAATGCTAGGTGACCCCGATGAAGGCTTGGAACTGCGTGATGAATTCGCTGCGGCACTTCAACGCTCTCTTGCAACTGTGGAAGCCGGCGGTAAGACGATTCCCGTGCAGGAAGTGGCTACAAAATTGGGTCTGACTTGGTGATGTACCAGGTAGATTTCACACCTGGCGCTGAAAGCGATTTGTCCCGTTTGGATGCTCCCATTGCACAACGCGTACTTAAAAGACTGCGATGGCTGGCCGAAAACTTTGAGGCTATTAAGCCCGATTGGAACGATTTGGAAACCTGCAAAACGCAAGTTTCCGAACGCTCTAGGACGAGGAAAAGGTTACCCGAATCGGACAATGGACGCGAACGGAGATCCTCTTAGTAGCAGCACCCGGGGACCCATGAGATCCCCGAAATACAATCGACCTTATCAGAAGAACGCCGGGTCTCAGCACCCGACAGGTACACCTGAGGGCGTCAGGGGGCGGACTGCCTTCGCTCACGCGCCTCCCTGATAAGGGGGGATATACCCTACGCGCCAGCAGCCCGCTCCTCGCCCTCCGGCATTTAGGTGGAGGTGGCTTATGAAGGAGCGGGCTCTTCTTTTAGATATGCTCGTCGACCGGGTACGCACCCTCCTGGCAGAGGAACGCTACGAGGAAGCCGCGGCCCTCCTGGAAGAACTGCACCCGGCCGACGTGGCCGAAATCTTCGAAGAACTCGAGGAGGAAGAACAGGCCCTCCTCCTCAAACACATGGACCCGCAAGTCTCCGCGGATGTCCTCGAGGAATTGCACGAGGAAGAGGCCGCGGAGATCGTGGAGGACCTGCCCGACACCACCCTCACCGCCATCGTCGACGAGATGGAACCCGATGAGGCCGCGGACCTCCTGCGGGAGATGCCCCCGGACCGGCGTCAACGCATCCTCGCGGAACTCGAAGACCCCGACGAAGTCCGCCCGCTCCTGCGGCACCCCGACGAAAGCGCGGGGGGCCTGATGACCACCGAATTCCTCGCCCTCCGGCGGCGCATGACCGTCGCCGACGCGCTGGAAGCCGTGCGACAACTCGCGCCCTCGGCCGATCCCGACAACATCTTCTACATCTACGTCGTCGACCAGTACGGTCGGCTTGTCGGCGTCGTCAGCCTGTACGACCTCATCCGGGCCGAGCCTTACGAGCTCGTCGGCCACATCATGGACCGCGACGTCATCAGCGTCCGCTCCGACGTGGACCGGGAGGAGGCCGCGGCCATCTTCGCCCGCTACGACCTCCTCTCCCTCCCCGTCGTGGACGAAGAGGGCCGCCTCATGGGCATCATCACCTCGGACGACATCATGGACGTCCTCGAAGAGGAGGCCACCGAGGACATCCAACGGTTAGGTGGGTCCGAGCCCCTGGACAAGCCCTACCTGGACACATCCCCCCTGGAGGTCACGCGCAAACGGGTGGGATGGCTCCTCCTCCTCTTCGTCACCGCCAGCCTTACGGGCACCGTCATGAAGTTGTTCCAGAGTGACCTGGCCCGGCACATCGAGCTCACCTACTTCATCCCCCTCCTCATCGGGACCGGGGGGAACGCGGGCTCCCAGACGACGGCCACCATTATTCGGGCCCTGGCCATCGGTGAAGTCGAACTGCGAGACGCGCTTGCCGTCCTCTGGCACGAAATGCGGGTGGGCATCCTTTTGGGCATTGTCATGGCCCTGGTCGGCGTCATCCGGGCCCTCACCTGGGGGACCCCCTGGCCTGTGGCCCAGGCCGTCGCCACCGCGCTCATCCTTCTCATCCTCTGGGCTACCTCTGTGGGCTCCCTCATGCCCCTCGTCATGAGCAAACTGGGCATCGATCCGGCCGTGGTTTCCGGCCCCTTCATGAGCACCCTGGTCGACGCCACCGGCCTCTTCATCTACCTCTCCACGGCCCGCTTCATTCTGGGGTGAGGGGATCCTTTGCCCCTCATCCCGGGCGTATCCTCCGGCCCCGGCGACTTTCCCGAACCCCCCTTTTTGTGTACACTTCCCCTAACATTGGGAGCGCCCCATCCCACGACATCACAGGAGGAGGAAGTCACATATGAGCAAAGCACGTGTACGTTGGGTTGAAGGCATGCAGTTCATCGCAGAAGCGGATTCGGGTCATGCCATCGTTTTGGACGGATCGCCTTCGGTCGGTGGGCGGGACACCGGTCCCCGGTCCATGGAGCTCCTGCTCATGGGCCTGGCCGGGTGCACGGCGATGGACGTCGTCTTCATCCTGCGGAGGAAGCGCCAGAAATTCACCGGCGTCGAAGTCAACGTCACTGCGGAGCGCGCCCCGACCCACCCCAAAGTGTACACCAAGATCCACATCGAATACCTGATCTACGGCGACGTGAGCGACAAAGCCGCGCGGCAGGCCATCGAACTCTCCGAGGAGAAATACTGCTCGGCTTCGGCCATGATGAAAAAGACGGCCGAAGTCACCTGGTCCTACAAAATCATCCGTCCCGACGAGGAGAACCCCGCCCAGAGCTGACCCTCAAGGGAGTTCCCGGCCCAGACTTCCGAAGTCTGGAGTGCCCCGGCCTGCCGGGGCACTCCAGACGGCCGGACCGTCGGCGCGTACACGGTCCTTTACCTCGTTTGTCAAAGGCGCGGAAAGGGGCTATAATGGTGTAAAGCGTGTGACGAAAGGCCCAAGCAACGAGGATGACAATGAAGAAGAGACTCCGCAGTGTTTTGCAAACCGCCTTAATCGTTGCCCTTCTGGTCGGAGGATACGTCATTGGAAGTCGGCTGCACGCCCGGACCTTCGCCAGTGATTCCACCCCGCCTGTAGAATTCGCGGGCCACATCCGCTCCCTGCCCTCCGGCATCTTCGGCGCCTGGCGCGTCGACGACCAAACCGTCCTCGTGACCCGAAAGACCACGTTGGACACGGTCAACGGCACCCCCGCGGAAGGCGTTCCCGTCCACGTGCGGGCCCACGAGGAGGGAGACCGCCTCGTCGCGGATGTGGTGCGTGTCCTCCCCGCGCGCGAGGATGTCTCCACCTTCTCCCTTCACGGCCTCGTCCAGGAAGTGGGGGAGGGCTACTGGGTCGTCAACGGACGACGGATCCAGGTGGACCGGCACACCCGCATCAGCGGGACCTCCCAGGTCGTCCCCGGACAGGTGGCCACCGTCCGAGGGCACAGGGAGGGGGATGCTTACGTAGCCGACGAGATCGACCTGAGCACCGTCGAGGAGGAAGCCACGCTGGTGGAGTTCACCGGCGTCGTCGAGGAGGTCCGGGGGGCCACATGGGTCGTCAACGGGCTGGAGATCCCCGCGCCGCCGGGAGAAGCGCCTCCTGAACCCGGCACCCTCGTCCGCATCCGCGGGCACCTGCAGGGCCCGAACAAGCTCATCCCCACCTACCTCTCCCTTCAGCCCCCGGACGTCCAACTCACCGGGTGGCTCCTGCGCCAAGAACAGAAGGCGGAAGAACAACGCTGGGATCTCCTCGTCGAAGAGGGCGCCTCGCCGGGACAGGAAATCGCCGTCCGCATACGGCCGGACACCCCGGTGGACGAGCGGGAGGGGGCCGTTCAGGCCGGCGCGCGGGTCACCGTTTACGGGGAACGCAAGGATGACTCCTCCGTGGAGGCCACCTTTGCCCGCGTCCTCGAGACCCGTTACACCTTCCTCATCGGCACCCTCGTCTACATCCCCGAAGGGGATCTCTACGCCTACCCCTGGACGGTCAACGATACCCAGGTATGGGTTCGCCCCAACACCATCTCGGACCAACCGCACGACACGTTCCGGGTGGGGGATCGGGTTGCCGTTTCCGGCGTGTACAAGGACGACGGTACGCTCATCGCCCATATGATCTCGCACAGCAAGCGGTAAGGCGGACTTACGTCCGGCGGAACTCCTGGCGTAGACGGTGGAGGAATTTGAGCGCGCGGATATCCCGTTCTAGCACGTGGCGTAAATAGGCCTGCATGTACCCTTCCAGCTCCAGGAGCACATCGGTACGCAGGGGCAACTCACGCACGTGCGTGTAGGGACGGGTGTGCAAAAATCGCATGAGCTTCAGCACCCGCGCGGGAAGGGGACGTCCTCCCTTCTGGGCTACCCCACACGTTGGGCAAACGGCCCCGCCGGCCTGGGGGACCCAATAGTTCACCTGCTCTACATTCAGCGGGGCCCCGCACAGAGGGCACACGTACAGCTGGGGCTGAAATCCGGTTACGCGCAACAGGTGGGCCTCGAACCACCGGCTGACGACCAACAAATTCGTGGCCGTCTCCACGTAGCCCAGCGCCTCAAGGGCCAGATCGAAGAGCTCTCGATCCTCCTGTTCCTCCGGGGCCAGAGCGTAGAGGAGTTCCGCGATGTAATACGCGTGGGCCGTGCGCGGCAAGCTGGAGCGGATGCGGGGGAACGTGCGGATGGCTTCGGCCTGGGTGATGATGTCCCACGTACGCCCTTTGGCCACCTGGAGACGCACGTAGGTGAAGACATCCAAATGTCCGGCCTTGCGGCTGGTGATCTTGCGGACCCCTTTCGCCAGGAGATCGATGCGGCCGCGGTCGGGTGTGAGCAGCGAGACAATGCGGTCCGCCTCCCCCATATCCCGGTGATGGATGACCAGCCCCGTCAGCCGGTAACTACGATACCGCCGTTCTGGCCCCCCCGTCATCCTACCCCCTGATACCGTCCCCTGTACCCCACCTGGGGTGGCTCATCCAGGAGGAAGAAGACCAGCTGGAGCACGCGCGCCCGATGGGCCATGTAGATCCCCTCGGGATTGTGGACCACGATCAACGCCTCACCGCGTCCCGAATACCCCGCATCCCACAACGCGGTGCCCACGTGGACGCCCATGCGCAGGAGGGAGGAACGCGGTCGGGCCAGGGCGTACACGTCCGTGGGCAGGTGGACCCACTCGGCCAGGCGGATGCGGTAGGCTCCCGGCGCGAGGAACGCCCAGCGGCCTCCCCCCGACCCCGAGGGGATTCCCGCCTCTTCGGGGGAAAGGGTGAAGGGCACGGGCTCGCCCGGGGGCAACAGGGTGTGATCGGAATCGAAGCCGATGCGGCCGGGCGCGAGGATCCGGCGGATCTCGGCCACGCTCAAGTCGATCCCGTGGGGCTGGACCTGGATCTCGGGGTCCAGGAGCCCCTCGACCAACGGGGGATCCTGTTTCAAGTACGCGAACAACTCCTCACGGACCAGCGTGCGCACGACGTTCCATCCTCCTTCCCTCGGGCTGTCGCCATTATACCGGTCCCTCGTTCCCCCTGTCCAATGGGGATTCCCCTCTGCGC
>WGAA01000164.1 GCA_015489285.1 Anaerolineae bacterium
GAAGATGTCTATCTCGGCCGTGTCACGGCACCTGCCTTAGTCTTTCCACCCGAGACGGAGGCCACTTGTTAATGTGCCAAATGCTGACTATCCGCAGGACCAGACTAAACGTATTTCAGGACTTGACAGCGCCATCCAATTACTCGTTACTCGTGACTCGTTACCAACGTTGACTCTGCAGGGCCGATCGTGTTCCCGCGCCTTGTCCTTTGTTTGGGGAAGGACTACAATACATGGCAATCATCCCAGATTCCTGTGAGGGAGGAGGACAGCGATGGCCGGAATCGCGTGGCGACCTCTTTGGAAGATCCGGAAGTACGTGCGTGTGCGCAATGTCTCCGAGCACAACATTCCCCTGCACCTGCCCACCGGTCGACAACGCATCGACCGCGGCCGCACTCTGCTCCTGCCCCCCGACGCCCTGGAGCTCCCCGAAGTTCAGGACTACGTGGCGCGGGGATGGCTCGTGGTCGAAAACAAGTAACCCACAAGGAGACGAAGGACGATGATTCAAGCACCACCGGAACGCCTGGGCAGTTTCTACCTGGGCGCGGAGTATGACCTGGACAAGGGAACGTTCCACCCGCCGACGGTCAACTACGACGCACGGGACTTGACCACCCACGCGGTCGTCGTGGGGATGACGGGCAGCGGCAAGACGGGCCTGTGCATCGGCCTCCTGGAAGAGGCCGCCCTCGACCAGGTCCCCGCCATCCTCATCGACCCCAAAGGGGACGTGACCAACCTCCTCCTCCAATTTCCCGACCTGCGTCCCGAGGATTTTCGCCCCTGGATCAACACCGACGACGCCCGTCGCAAGGGCATGACGCCCGACGAGTACGCGACGTACATCGCCAAGAAGTGGCGAGAGGGGTTGGCCGAATGGGGCATCGGGCCGGAACGCATCCGACAACTCCAGCGCGCGGCCGATTACACCATCTACACCCCCGGATCCCGGGCCGGCGTTCCCGTCAACATCCTGGGCAGCCTCGCCGCCCCCGACCTGGACTTCGAGGAACACGCGGAGATCATCCAGGAGCGCATCTCCGGCACCGTGGCCGCGCTCCTCAGTCTCCTGGACATCAAGGCCGATCCCACCCGCAGCCGGGAAGCCATCCTCCTCGCCAACATCTTCGACTACTACTGGCGCCGCGGGGAAGATGTGGATCTGGCGACCCTCATCAGCGCCATCCAGGATCCCCCCGTGCGTCGTCTGGGCGTCTTCGACGTGGACACCTTCTTCCCGCCCCAGGACCGCTTCCAGCTGGCCATGGGGCTGAACACCCTCATCGCTTCCCCCAACTTCCGGGCCTGGCTCGAGGGGGAGCCCCTGGACATCGACGCGCTGTACTGGACGGAGGAGGGCAAACCGCGGCACAGTATCTTCTACATCGCCCACCTTTCGGAACAGGAGCGCATGTTCTTCGTCACCCTCCTCCTGGAGAACCTGGTGACCTGGGTGCGCCGTCAGTCGGGAACGACCAGCTTGCGCGCCCTCCTCTACTTCGATGAGATCTTCGGCTACATGCCTCCCGTGGCCGAGCCGCCGTCCAAACGCCCCCTCCTCACCCTGCTCAAGCAAGCCCGAGCCTTTGGCCTGGGACTCGTCCTCGTCACCCAAAACCCGGTGGACATCGACTACAAGGGGCTGACCAACGCTGGGACGTGGTTCATCGGCAAACTCCAGGCCGAACGGGACAAGGAACGGGTCCTCCAGGGGTTGAAAGGGGCCATTGCCGCGGCCGGAGGCGAAACGGATGTGGATTACGAGACGCTCATCACCCGCCTGCGCAGCCGCGTCTTCCTCATGCACAACGTCCACGAACCCCGCCCTATCGTCTTCCACACCCGATGGGTCATGAGTTACCTGCGCGGCCCCCTCACCCGTCCCCAAATCGAACAGCTCATGCGGGAGAAGAAGGCCCGTCCGCAGGAACGACCCGCGCCGAGCGCGGCCTCCCCCCTCCACGTGACCGAGGAGGAGGCGCCCGAGGACAGCCTACCCGAAGGGTATACCCCCACGCCCCCTGCCCTACCCCCTGAAGTCACCCAGGTCTTCCTCCCCATCGAGGTAGACGGGGGGACGGCCGTCCGTCGGGCCCAGGAGAGGACGGGGGGCACGGTGGAGAAGGTAGAACTGGTCTATGAACCGGGCATCCTGGGCGTTGCCACCGTGCGCTTCCTGGACAGGAAACGGCA
>WGAA01000165.1 GCA_015489285.1 Anaerolineae bacterium
CCAGGGGGTACGGCGTGGGCAAGGGGACCCGCGTGGGCTCACTGTGGGGCGGGGTAGGGGGCAAGGAGGGCGTCGCCTTGCCGCCACAGGCCGCGAGGAGCAGGGCCAGAAGGAGGATGCCCGTCCACCGGCGGATGCCCCTCATCGGTTCCCTCCTACAGTCTGGGCTGCCCCACCCCGACGTCGGTCCCCTGCGCCCCGGAACCCCTGTTCGGTGATGGCGATGGTGTGCGCGCCGCCGAAGAACATGTGCCGTTGGGGCCAGGGGTTGACCCGGTACCCCCACTCGTGCAGCGCGGCGATGACCTCCTTCCGGATGCCCCCTTCCAGCTGGAGGACATCCTGCTCGAAGTGGACGCGCGGCGCGTTGACGGCCTCGTCCAGGGGGAGCGCGAAGTCGATGACGTTGCTGAGCACCTGGAGGATGGCGGAGCGGATGCGGGTGCTCCCTCCGCTCCCGGTGGCCAGATAGGGACGACCCCGGTCCAGCACGACGGTGGGCGTCATCATGGAGGGCAGTCGCATGCCCGGGGGCAGGCGATGAAAGCCCAGAGGGTGGAGGTCCTGTTCGCCCAACATGTTGTTCAGGCTGACGCCCGTATCCCCCACCAGGAAGCCAGCATTTTCCCCGGCCGTCGTGGTCATGCTCACGATAAGCCCGTGCTCGTCGGCCACGCTGATGTGGGTGGTGTGCCGTGGGCCGGGCGGGTAGGCCGCGTGCCGAGTCGGCCGGTTCTGCAAGGCCTGCTCCACCCGTTCCACGTACTCGGCCACGTGGCCGGGGCTGAGGAACCAGCGGATGCGCTCCTGCTGGGGCCGAGTATCCCGGTCCCAGTCCCGACGGGCCAGGGTGGTATAGCGCATGGCCTCGGCCAGGAGGCGGATGTGCTCCACCCCGTTGTGTTCCATCCCCTTCAGGGAAAACGCGTTCAACAGTTCCAGAGTGAAGGCCACGAGCACGCCCCCCGAAGAGGGTGGGGGCGGCACAAGGAGGGTGTCCCCCCGGTATGTTACCTGGACGGGGGAGCGGTGTTCCACGCGGTAATTCGCCAGGTCCCCGGCCGTGAGCAATCCCCCGTGGGCCTGCTGGTCCTCCACAATGGCCCGGGCCACATCCCCCGTGTAGAACAGGTCCGGCCCCTCCTGGGCCAGGCGTTCCAGCGTGCGCCCCAGTTCGGGGAAGCGGATCCGTTCCCCCGCCTCGTACGGCCTTCCATTCCGCATGAACGTTTGGGCCATCTCCGGCGTGTAGGTGAAGATGGGTAGGAGGATCCGCAGCACATAAGCGAGGGAGGGGGAGAGAATCGCCCCCTCATAGGCGTAGCGGATGGCCGGTTGGAGCACCTCCTTCAGGGGGAGCGTTCCCCTCTCCTCCAGGAGAGTGCAGAGTCCGGCGACGAAGCCGGGGACCGCGGTGCTGGCTCGGCCGATGTAGAAGGGCTGTTTTTCCTGGCCGAAGTCCACCCAGACTTCGCGAAAATCCATGCCCGGGCCGGGCTTGCCCGAGGGCATGGTGGGGAGGAAATCGTAGACGACCCGATCCGCCTTCTGAGAATCGACGACGAGGGCCAGCCCACCCCCGCCGATGTTCACCAGTACGGCTTCGGTTATCACGGACGCGAAGGCCGCGGCCACGGCCGCGTCCACCGCGTTTCCGCCGCGGCGGAACATCTCCACTCCGGCGGCGACAGTTTGTGGATCACCGGCAGCAATAACACCATGCATCACGGAAATCACTCCACGAATCGTACATCCTTTTGTGAGTAACGAGTAACGGAGTAACGAGTAATCAGCAGGCGTGGACTTCGGGTTGGCTTTACAGCGACAACCCTCTCGTCCAAGTTACGCATTACGCATCACGAATCACGAATTACGTATCACGCATCACGCCACATCGCCGACCTTCATCCCGCTGCGCCGACTTCCCCTTACCGCCTGACGCCTGATGTATGACGCATCTCAGGCCGGGGCACTCCAGACTTCCGATGTAACGCCGGGCGCTAAACCGCCCGGCTCATTATAGCGAAGGCCTGCGGCCTCGCGTGGAAAGCCCGAAGGGCTTTGCTTCAATGAGCACGGCGGTTCAGCGCCGTGCGAACCCCGGCAGGCCGGGGCACTCCAGACTTCCGAAGTCGCGCAGACTTCGGAAGTCTGGGCAGGAGCTCCCTTTAGGCCGCTGGAAGCGGCCTTCGCTTCAATGTAGCACGGGGTCTTTAGCCCCGTGCGGCTGGCGCACACACAAGGTTGACCCCGCCGCGCCAACCCACTCACCCAAATTACGCATTACGCATCACGAATTACGTCGTCCGGCCAAGATGCGCCTCTAGTGCCGACGTCCTCACCAGCGCCTGACGGATGACGCCTGACGTATGACGTTACGCATCACGGATTACGTATCCGACCGCGTCGTGCGTAACGCCCTCGAAATCGCTAAAGGAGGAGTATACGCCAAAGCCGAAGGAGAATCAAATTGTGCACGCTCACGCCCGGTTGTGCTATACTCCCCCCGGACTCGCCACACACGCGTTCATGCCGGGGAGGAGCCGAGCAATGCGGGGAGTAGAACAGGCGCCGAGCACATCCCACGAAGTCGTGGCCATCGTGGACTTCGGCTCCCAGTACACCATGCTCATCGCGCGCCGCGTGCGTGAACTCCGCGTCTACAGCGAAATCGTCCCCTGGAACCGGGCCGAGGAGATCCTCCCCCGCCTCAACCCCAAGGCCCTCATCCTCTCGGGAGGACCGGCCAGCGTCTACGATCCCGATGCCCCATCCCTGGACCCCCGCTGGCTGGACGGACGGGTGCCCGTCCTGGGCATCTGTTACGGCCTGCAAGTCCTGGCACACGCGCTGGGGGGACGGGTGGCCCCGGCCCGAGAACGGGAATACGGGCCTGCCCGGCTGCACGTCGTGGACCCCCGTCATCCCCTCTTTCGCGATCTGCCTCGGGAGATGACCGTGTGGATGAGTCATGGGGACCGGGTGGACGCGCTGCCCCCGGGATGGCGGGCCATCGCGCGCACGGACAACGCGCCCTACGCGGCCATCTCCGACCCCGCGGGACGGCGCATCGGCGTCCAGTTCCACCCGGAAGTGGCCCACACCCCGCGCGGCCGGGACATCCTGGCCCGCTTCCTCTTCGACATTTGCGGCTGCGCGGGGGATTGGACCCCCGCGGCCTTCATCGAGGAGACGGTGGCCCGCGTGCGGGAGCGCGTCGGAGAGGACGAAGTCATCGCGGGCCTGAGCGGTGGGGTGGATTCCGCGGTGGCCGCCACCCTGGTCCATCGGGCCGTCGGGGACCGGCTGACGGCCGTCTTCGTCGACCACGGTCTGCTTCGCCTGGGAGAGGCGGAACAGGTCGTGGACACCTTCCGCAAGACGCTGCACATGCGGCTCGTCACGGTCGACGCGGCCGACGCCTTCCTCCGGGATCTGCAGGGCGTGACGGACCCGGAGGAGAAACGGCGGCGCATCGGACACCGGTTCATTCGCGTCTTCGAGGAAGAGGCCGCGCGGCTGGCCCGCGGCAGGCGCATCCGCTACCTGGTCCAGGGGACCCTTTACCCGGACGTCATCGAAAGCGCCGCCTCCCAGGACACGGCCACCGCACGGACCATCAAGACGCACCACAACGTGGGCGGCCTCCCCGAGGACATCCAATTCGAGCTCATCGAACCCTTGCGCTACCTCTTCAAAGACGAAGTGCGGGCTGTGGGGTTGGCCCTGGGCCTGCCCGAGGACATCGTCTGGCGGCACCCCTTCCCCGGTCCGGGATTGGCCATCCGCTGTCTGGGGGAAGTCACCCCGGAGCGGCTGGAACGCCTCCGTCGGGCGGACGCGATCTTCCTGGAGGAGTTGCGGGCCGCGGGCCTCTACCGGGCCACTGCCCAGGCCTTTGCCGTCCTCCTCCCCGTGCGCACCGTGGGCGTCATGGGGGATTATCGCACCTACGCGGAAGTCGTCGCGCTCCGCGCGGTCACCACGGAGGATTTCATGACCGCGGATTGGGCGCGCCTGCCCGACGACCTCCTGGCCCGGGTCAGCGCGCGCATCGTCAACGAAGTCCCCGGCGTCAACCGAGTCGTCTACGACATCACCAGCAAACCCCCGGGGACCATCGAGTGGGAATAGCACACATAAGGAGGCATTTACCATGAAACTGGCCATGCTCCTGGTGGACAACCAGGCCCAACTGGGCTGGGTCGGTGACCGCTGGATCGTGAACCTGCCCGCCCTGGCCGACCGCTTGTGGGGGCGAGAGGACGAACGTCGTCTCATCCTCGGCCTGGGGTTGGACATGATCCTCAAGGCCGACGGAGTGGGGGCCCTGCGCGAAGCCGTGTACGCGCTGGACAAGGCCGTCGGCGGGCTGGACTACGTCCACGTCCGCTACCCGGACCTGGTCTTCGACAGGGACGCGGCGCCCCTTCTCCACCCCATCATCGCGCCCAGCAAGATCATCGGCATCGGCTTGAACTACCGGGACCACTGTGAAGAGCAGCACGTGGAGCCCCCGGAGCGGCCCACCGTATTCGCCAAATTCCCTTCGGCCCTACTTCCCCCCGGCGGCGTCATCCAATGGTCCCGAGAGATCACCCGCCAGGTGGACTATGAGGCGGAGCTCGCGGTGATCATCGGCCGGGTCGCCCGCAACGTCAAAGCGGCCGAGGCCTATTACTACGTCTTCGGCTACACCGCGGCCAACGACGTCTCCGCCCGGGACCTCCAGTTCGCGGAGAAACAATGGGTCCGCTCCAAGAGCCTGGACACCTTTGCTCCCCTCGGCCCCTGGGTCGTCACCCAGGATGAAATCGGGGACCCCATGAACCTGGGCATCCGCAGCCTGGTCAACGGTGAAGTCCGGCAGGATAGTCGGACCGAGAACATGATCTTCGGTGTACCCGAGCTCATCGAATTCCTATCCCACTCGTTTACCCTCCTCCCCGGGGACATCATCCTCACGGGGACCCCTGCGGGCGTCGGCATCTTTCGGGATCCTCCCCTCCTCCTGCAGGACGGGGATACGGTAACGGTGGAGATCGAGAAGATCGGTCGTCTGACCAACACATGTCGGGAACGGTAAGGAGGCCATATGAACCACTACTGGTTTAACGAAGAACACGAGATGCTGCGCAACGTGGTGCGCACGTTTTCCGAGCAGGAAATTCGTCCCAAAATCCGGGAGCTGGACGCCCGGGAGGAGTTCGACCGGGAGATTTTGCAGAAGATGGGGGAGATGGGCTTCCTCGGTGTGTGCATCCCCGCGCGCTACGGAGGGGCGGGGATGGATTACATCGCCCTGGGGATCGTCTCCGAGATGCTGGAATGGGGAGACACCGCGTTCCGGGAGACCATCTCCGTCCACGTCGCGCTGAACAGCCTGGCCATCCTCCAGTGGGGCACGGAGGAGCAGAAACGGCGCTGGCTCGTCCCCCAGGCCCGGGGGGAGAAGATCGCCTGCTACGCGCTGACCGAACCCAACGCGGGGTCCGATGTGCGCGGCATCCAGACGCGCGCGGTGCGCCAGGGGGATGTGTACATCCTCAACGGCGAGAAGATGTGGATCACCCTGGCCGACGTGGCCGACCACTTCCTCGTCTTCGCCAAGACCGACCCCCAAGCCGGACACCGGGGCATCTCCGCGTTTCTCGTGGAACGGGGCGCGCCCGGCATGAAGACGGGGACCATCCACGGTAAACTCGGGGCTCGGGCCTCCAACACCGGGTGGATTGTGTTCGAGGACACGCCCGTGCCCGCGGAGAACCTCCTCGGACAGGAGGGGGAGGGCTTCAAGATCGCGATGAGCGCCCTGGACAACGGACGGTACACGGTCGCGGCGGGGGCCACCGGTGTCATCCGGGCCTGCCTGGAGGAGAGCGTTGCCTACGCCAAGCAGCGCACCGCGTTCGGTCAGCCCATCGCCAACTTCCAGCTCGTCCAGCAGAAGATCGCGCTCATGCAACAGCGCCTGGACATCGCCACGCAACTGGTGTATCACGCGGGATGGCTGAAGAACCAGGGGATCCGCAACACCCGGGAGACGTCCGTGGCCAAGTGGTACGCGACGGAGGCCGCGTTTGCCTCGGCCAACGACGCCATCCAGATTCACGGCGCTTACGGGTATTCCAACGAGTACAACGTGGAGCGCTACCTGAGAAACGCCAAGGGCGCGGTCATCTACGAGGGAACGTCGGAAATCCACACCCTCCTCCAGGCCCAGTACGCGCTGGGATACCGCAAGGACAAGCCCCTGCGCCGGGAACTCCCCCCGTACGACCCGGAGGAGTGGACCCGGGAGGATTGACCCGAAGGCACAAGGGGCCCCTCGGCCCCTTCAACGGTTCCTGAACACCCCAGGAACGGGGGTGGGATATATTCGCCAGACGAAGGACGAACCCAATTTACTCGGATAGCCACACCAAACCCTGTTACAAGGAGGTGGGCCTTGAAATACATCGTTCTGCTCAAACAGACACCGGATACCGCCGAATTGCCCAAGATCACCCCGGAACAGGCCTTGGCGGGGAACGAAGGCGTCACCAAGGTCATGAACCCGTGGGATGAGTACGCGGTGGAAGAGGGCATTCGGCTGAAGGAGCGGTACGGCGGTGAAACCGTCGCCATGAGTATGGGACCGGAAGAGGTGAACGAAGCCCTCAAGTCCGCGCTGGCGATGGGGTGCGACCGGGCCGTGCGCCTGTGGGATGAGGCCTTCGAGGGAAGCGATGTGTGGGGCACCGCGCTCGTCCTGGCCAAGGGCATCGAAAAGGATGGGGGCGCGGACATCGTCCTCACCGGCAAGATGTCGGTGGACGGGAACGCGGGCGCAGTGGCGCACGGCGTCGCCTGCAAGCTGGGCGTCTCCCTCCTCACCCAGGTGGCCAAGATCGTGGAGGTGACCGAGGAGACGATTACCGTGGAACGCCTCCTGGACGAGGGACGGGAGACGGTCGTCGCTCCCCTGCCCGCGGTGGTCTCCGTCGTCAAGGAGATCAACGAGCCCCGCTACCCCACCTTCATCCGTATCCGCAAGGCCTCTCGGGCCAAGATCCCCGTCCTGAGCGCGGCGGACCTGGGACTTTCCCCCGAGGAGGTCGGGGCGTCCGCGGCCAAGGTGAAGTGGGTGAACCTGGAGAAGCCCGCACCGAAGAAGCGCCAGGTGGTCATCATCGAAGGGGAAACGCCCGAGGAGAAGGCGGCAAAGCTCCTCGATTACCTCATGAACGTGGAAAAGGTCATTTGACCCGCGCCATACCAAACGCTGAGGAGGCAAGCCTATGAGCGTGCTCGTGTGGATAGATCAGTTTCGCGGTAGGGTCCAACCCGCGTCCTGGGAGACGTTGGGATTGGCCCGCACTCTGGCCGAGGACGGCCGGGTGGTCGCCGTCGTCATCGGTGAAGGCGTGGAGAACGTGGCCCAGGATGCCATCGCCTACGGGGCCGATGCCGTGCTCCTGTACGACGATCCTCTGTACCGGGATTTCCGTTTCGAGACGTACAACGCGGCGCTGAAGGACGCGACGACGTCGGAGAACCCGGTCCTCGTCCTCTTCCCCGCGACGACGCGCGGGCGGGATCTGAGCGCGTCCTTTGCCTGTACGATGGACCTGGGGCTGGCCCCGGACGCCCAGGCCGTCCAGGTGGAAGAGGGGCGCGTCGTGGTCAAACGTCCCGTGTACTCGGGGAACATGATCGCGACGGTCGTCGTGGAGACGACGCCGGCCGTGGTCTCCCTCCGGCCCCGCACGGCCCCCATGCCGGAGAAGGACGCGTCCCGAAGCGGGGAGGTGGTGAAGAAGGGCGCGGTCATCGACGGCTCCCAGGTCAAGACCCAGGTGGTAGGGTTCGAGGAGAAGGAGGCCGGGGAGGTCAGCCTGACGGATGCCCGCATCATCGTCTCCGGCGGCCGAGGCGTCAAAGGCCCCGAGGGATTCGAGCCCTTGCGGGAGCTGGCCCGCGTTCTGGGCGCGGCCATCGGTGCCTCTCGCGCGGCGGTGGACGCGGGGTGGATCTCGTATGACCATCAGGTCGGCCAGACGGGGAAGACGGTCCGCCCCGATGTGTACATCGCCTGCGGCATTTCCGGCGCCATCCAGCATCAGGCCGGTATGCGGGAGTCCAAGATCATCGTTGCCATCAACAAGGACCCCGAAGCCCCTATTTTCCAAATCGCGGATTACGGCATCGTGGACGATCTCTTCAAGATCGTGCCCGCGCTGACGAAGGAGGCCCGCAAGCGGTTGGGCGCTTCCTGATGGACTTACGAGGGGATCCGGCAGCGGCTCGCGCCGGATCCCCCTATCCCCTCACAAGACCATGACCCCGTCGACCAGGTGGATGGGCCGGATGCCCGCTTCTCGGCCGGTGAGCTGACGGTACTTGCGGACGACGTACCGTTGGAAGCGAGGGAGTTCGTGGGTGGGAACGAGGGCGATGAGGTTGCCCCCGTAACATTCCTCCAGGAGCCGGGCTCCATACGCCCCCGCATTGTGCACGAGGGTCCACAGGGTTTCCAGTTCCTCGGAGATGACGTCGTACGCGTCCTTCTGGCTGTGGAAGGAGGCGTCGAACACCCGGCCCAGGGCGTCCACGTCCCCTTCGTCGAGGGCCCGCACGGCCTCCCTTACCCGGGCCATTTCCGTCACCTGATGGTAGGCCCGGGCGAATAGGGTGTGGTTGAGAAGATCCCGGTGGCGTTCCAGCAGTTCCACGTCCACATCGTGCCAGGTGTTCAGCTGTGGAGCCCCCACCCGGAGGAGGGAGAAGGCGATGGCCGCTTCTTGCCGGCGTTTGACGCAGAGGGCCCGGGTGCTGGCGGGACGGGCGTTGGCTTCGCATATGACGGCGCGCACGTGGGCCGGCCAGGGGTGATACGTGTACCGGTCCTCCCGACAGTCCAGCATCATGGCGTGTCCCTGGCGGCCGGCCACGGCAACGAGGCACGGCATTCGGGTTCCCCCGTTCTTCACGAAGACTTTGTCCGCGTCGGCACACATGCCGGGTAGGGCCTCTTTGGGGATCTCGAGCTCGTCCAGGGTATTCCAGGCCCAGAGGAGCCCCACTTGCAGGGCCGGCCAGAAGGTGGGATGGTCGATGGGGATGGTGCTGTGGACGACCCCTTCCAGCCCCCGCACGATGTAGCCCCGGGTGCGGAGCAGCCAGCCTATGCCCCGTGCGTGTCGTCCCCACGTCCCCCGTTTCTTCCGGTTAAGCCGGTAGAGGGAGAATTGGAGGGAGGCCCCTTCGTTCAGGAAGTGGAGGACGACTTTCTTGTCCGCGCGTGGGCGAACCGCGAGGAGGACGTTTTTGTCGATGGCCGCGGCCAGGAGCAATCCATCGTGGTGGATAGTGTGTGCCCCCAAGAGGTCCACACATCCGGGCACGAGCACGCGGAGGTCGGGGGACGCGCGAAAGTGGGATTTGAATGCCCTTTGGACGTGAGCCAATCGTTTGACCAGCGCGTCTAAGTGCACATCACTCCCCCGATTGAAATGCCCCGCTCATCGAGTACAGCCCAAGGGATGTTGCAAACGTGATTATACCCCCGAACCCCGTCCCGGGGTAGTCACGGGTAACGAGTCACGGGTAACGAGTAATTGGCTGGCGTAAGGACAAGATCGGCATGGTAGAGAACGATTAACGATTGACGATAAACGATTAAAGGGCCGGCGCGAGGACAAGGTTGACCCTACAGCGCCAACCCGGCTTCAAAGTTACGCATCACGTATCCCATGCCGAGCTCCATCATAACGCGCCAGCCTCCTCCCGCCGCCTGACGACCGACGACCGACAAACGACGACCGAAAGGTTAGCCCAGCAACGCCGGGCGCTAAACCGCCCGGCTCATTATAGCGAAGGCCTGCGGCCTCACGCGATCAAGCCCGAAGGGCTTCGCTTTAATGAGCACGGCGGTTCAGCGCCGTGCGGATAAACAGCAGGACGTTCATCAGGTCCTGAATTTCCTGCGTCGAACCGGCCATGGGTCGGCGTCCGAACCCGCCCAAAGGTAAACCTTCGGGCTACGTCAGGGCAAAGCCCCCTCGAAGGGGGCTCCCTTTAGGCCGCTTCCAGTGGTCTTTGCTTCAATGTAGCACGGGGGCTGGTTCAGACTTCCGAAGTCTGCGAGACTTCGGAAGTCTGGGTAGGGCGCTCTACTTAGGCCGCTTCCAGCGGCCTTCGCTTCGACGTAGCACGGGGTCTTCAGCCCCGTGCGGATGGCGTGGACACAAGATC
>WGAA01000166.1 GCA_015489285.1 Anaerolineae bacterium
CGCAACCTGGTGCACCAGGCCCGCAAGAAGGTCACGGAGATCACCTGCCACGCCAAGGGGGTGTACCGTCAGTTGGGCCACGGCGGCACCCTGGTGGACGTGGGCGGTCAGGACAGCAAGGTGATCATCATTGGGCCGAACGGTCAGGTGGTGGACTTCACCATGAACGACAAATGCGCCGCGGGCACCGGACGCTTTCTGGAGAACACGGCCGGGCGTTTGCGCGTCGCGCTGGACGACATGGGCAAAGTTGCCCTTGCCTCCCCCGAGGAAGTCACCATATCCAGCACCTGCACCGTGTTCGCGGAGTCGGAAATCATCTCCATGATTGCGCACGGTGTGCACGTGGAACCCATCCTCAAGGGATTGCACCGCTCCCTGGTCAAGCGCATCGTCGCCATGATCCGCAGCGTGGGATTGGTGCCGCCGTTGATGCTCTCTGGTGGCGTGGTGAAGAACCCCGCCATCCGGGCCATGATCGAGGAGGAGACGGGCCAGAAGGTGCTCCTGCCCAAATACCCACAACTCATGGGCGCGTACGGCGCGGCCCTCATCGCCCTGAAGCTGGCCAAACACGAGTAAGCACACGAGGTGGAGCCATGCAACTTGCTCACATTATCCTCGCCGCGGGCAAAGGCACCCGCATGAAATCATCCTTGCCCAAAGTCCTTCACCCCATCCTGGATCAGCCCATGATCCTCTACGCGGTGGACACATCCTACCGGGTGACCTCTCGTCCCCCCGTACTGGTCGTAGGCCACGCGGCCGAACACGTTCAAGCCGTCGTGGGGGAAAGGGCGGAATATGTCTTGCAAGAAGAACAATTGGGGACGGGGCACGCCGTCAAAGTTGCCATGCCCTACGTCCGGCAGCGGGCGGACGTGGTTCTCGTCACATACGGTGATATGCCCCTCCTGCGCCCGGAAACCCTCCGGCACCTGGTGCAAGTGCACGCGGACACCCAATCCACCATCACGATGCTCAGCGTCGTGTTGGACGACCCCCACGGGTACGGTCGGGTCCTCCGCGACGCCCAGGGGAACGTGGTAGGGGTCGTCGAGGAGGTCGATGCCACCCCGGAACAGCGCCAAATCCGCGAGCTCAACGCGGGGATCTACTGCTTTGATGTCCCCTGGCTCGACGAACACCTTCCACGCATTCAACCGAGCCCCATCAAGGGGGAATACTACCTGCCCGAACTCATCGGCATGGCCGTGGCCGAAGGGCGTCGGGTGACGGCCATTCCCGTGGAGGACACCGACGAGGTGGTGGGTATCAACACCCGAGTGCACCTCGCGGAAGCCACGAAGATCATGCAGCGCCGCATCAACGAGGCCTGGATGCTGGCCGGCGTGACCATCATGGACCCCCAAACCGCGTACATCGGACCTCACGTCCAGCTCGCCCAAGACGTGGTCATCTACCCCCAGACGACCATCTGGGGCGACACCCGGGTCGGGGAAGGGACGGAGATCGGGCCCCAATCTTACATCCTCTCGAGCACCATTGGACGTCACGTGCGCATATTCCACTCCGTCGTGGAGCACGCCATCCTGGAGGACCGGGTGGAGATTGGGCCTTTTGCCCACCTCCGCAAAGGCGCACACCTGGCGGAAGGGGTGCACATGGGGAACTTCGGGGAAGTGAAGAACAGCTACCTGGGTCCGGGCACGAAGATGGGGCACTTTTCCTACATCGGTGACGCGCACGTGGGGGCCAACGTGAACATCGGCGCGGGAACCATCACCTGCAACTACGACGGCGTGCGCAAGAACAAGACGGTCATCGAGGACGAGGCCTTCATCGGCAGCGATACCATGCTTGTTGCCCCTGTGCGGGTGGGGCGGGGAGCGAAAACAGGCGCGGGGTCCGTCGTCACCCGGGATATCCCACCCTACACCTTAGCCTATGGGGTTCCGGCCCGTCCCAAGCGCCGGCTGGATGAGCCCACCAGCTAGGAGAGGATACATCCGGACATGGCATCTATTGGCTCAGCTACAACCGTAACAGCATTTCTCCTTTACCTGGTACTGGTGTACGTTCACATCGTACGGGAGACCTTTCACACGGCCTTACGCCAGTACGTCAAAGCCCTGGTGGATGGCGACACCACCGTGCAGCCTCATCCTCTCTTTGCCTCCTCGGAGGCCCAGGCAAGGGCCGTTCTCTCCTTGCGTTTGGCGCGGGTCATCGCCTTTGCTGCCTGGGTTATTGCCCTGACGCGCCTGTTCTACCACGCCTCCCCTTGGACTTACTGGGCGGGGAGCCTCCTCCTTGGAACCCTCGGGGACGCCTTTGCCCGCCTCCTGGGGGATTGGATGGCCCTGCACGGAACACGGGTTCGCGGCTACATCATGAGCCAGGGGCACGTCCTCGTCCTTCTCTTCCGTCCTTTAGCCTGGCTATGCCAGCTCGTGGGGCGTTTCCTCTTCCGCTTGGAACCGACCCGGGATACCCTCTTTGCCCTGGACGAGGAGCAGGTGGTCATCATGGCCCATCAGGGGGCCATTCAACCCATGCGGCCCACGGAGAAGGAACTCATCGATAACATCCTGGAATTCCGGGAAACCATCGTGCGGGAGATCATGGTGCCCCGTCTCGACATTGTGGCCCTGCCGGTGACCGCTTCCCTCAAAGAAGCGTTGGGGGTCATCGTCGACAAAGGGCATTCTCGCATTCCCGTGTACGATGGCACCATCGATCAAATCGTGGGGATCCTCTACGCCAAGGACATCCTTCGGTACATGAAGGAGGCCTACCCCCATTGGCCCTCCGTCCCCCTGCGGGATATCCTACGCCCTCCCTACTATGTCCCGGAAACGAAACGGGTGAGCGAACTCCTGCCGGAAATGCAACGTGAGAAGGTCCATTTGGCCATTGTCGTGGATGAATACGGGGGTACCGCGGGGATTGTGACCATCGAAGATGTCATTGAGGAGATTGTGGGGGAGATCCAGGACGAATACGACCGGGAAGAGACGCCCATCAGGGAGGTGGCCCCGCACGTTTTTGTTGCCGACGCGCGTTTGGACCTGGAGGATGTGAGCGATATCATAGGGGTCGAGCTACCGGACGACGTCGCGGATACGCTGGGCGGGTTTGTGTACGCGCTTTTGGACCGGATGCCCCGCCCCGGGGACGAAGTGGAATATCCCCCCGTAAAGCTGAGGGTCGAGGAACTCGAAGGGGTGCGTATTAGCAAGGTACGCATCTTCGTCGGAAATGTGAAGTCGAGGAGCGAAAGTCATGGACGCTTATCGTGATACATTGTTAGCTGCGGCTCGGGAAGCGCGTCAGCGGGCTTATGCCCCCTATTCTCACTTTCACGTGGGAGCCGCGGTCCTCTTGAGTGACGGCACGGTTGTCCACGGGTGTAACGTGGAAAATGCCAGCTACGGCTTATCCGTCTGTGCGGAGCGCGTGGCCCTGTGGTCTGCCGTAGCTCAAGGGCGGAGGGATTTCGTTGCCATGGCCCTGGTCGTTCCCTCCGGCTCTCCCTGTGGCGCGTGTCGTCAGGTGATGAGTGAACTGTGTCCCCCGGACATGCCTGTGTGGATCCAAACGGATGACGGTACGATCAAGATGTTCACCGTGGCCGAGCTCCTCCCCCACGCGTTCCACCCCGATGACCTGGAGGGAGCCGAGCCCTGACGGCTCAGGGGTGAGGCGGCAGGAACTTTTCAGGGTCGTATCGCGTTCTTCCCTTGCGGATTTCAAAGTGCACGTGAGGTCCCGTCGCGCGTCCGGTCCCCCCAACCCGGCCGATGAGATCCCCCTGCTTTACCCATTGCCCCGGTCGGACTAAGGCCCCCTTCAAGTGAGCGTACAACGTGTTCCACCCCCCGCCGTGGTCTATAATGACCATGTAGCCGTACCCCGTATCATCCCAACGGACGGTGCGCACTCGGCCGGACCGGGCGGCATACACTCCGGCTCCGTAAGCCGTGGCAATATCCAACCCGTGGTGATATTTGTGAAATCGTTGGGTGATGATCCCCCGCACCGGCCACATGTAGTCATATCCCGGGTACGGTCGAGGAGGCAAGATGTGGGTTTCCCGGTGTCCTCCGGGAATGATAATGAACGTGCCGGGAGTCAACGTATAGGGCGGGCGAAGGTGGTTGGCCGCATACGTGCGGATGACGTCAGGAGGGACGTGATACCGCCGGGCGAGTTTTTCCACCGTATCCCCCTCCTTGACCCGGACGACGACGCCGTTCAGCGGGGGGATGTGGAGCACTTGACCGGGGTAGATGTCATCGGGGTTGTGTTCGATTTCGGGATTGGACCAGCGAAGACTGTCCAGGGAGATGCCGAAGCGGGAGGCGATGCGGCTGAGGGTATCCCCCGGCCGGACTGTGTATGTGATGACACGGGGTAGGGG
>WGAA01000167.1 GCA_015489285.1 Anaerolineae bacterium
CATAACCATCGTGTCACCCCCTTTCGTGTGATTTTCGTGTGGCCCGGACGGACCCCCACGAAAGGGGGCGTCCAGGGCTACTTCTTGCGCGCGCCGTGAATCGCCAGGGCGATCACGGCAGCCACAATCGCGCGTCCCGGCTCACCAGCCAACAGGGAGAGTGGGACATTCAGCACGGCGAGCCAGAACACTATCGTGGCGAGAATGCCTAACATCGTGTCACCTCCTTTCTCGTGTCAGAGACAAAAGGATGTAGCCTGCCAGGGCTATCAGCCCTGCGAGCAGAGTCCCTATCGTGTCGCCGTGAAGAAAATTGCATACTGCGAACGCCACGGCAGCGTTCGCAATGCCTTTCGTCCAGGACATCCAGGACATCGTGTCACATCTCCTTTCGTGTTACGGCCTTCCGCTCTTTCCCCGGACGCGCTCCCATTGCGCCCCTTCCGTGTGGAAGAAGGGCGCGGGTCGCACGCTCGGAGTGTAAGCGGTCGGCATGGGTTGTTAAGGTGCCAGCCGCAATCCTCACGTTTTACAAAGCGTCACGGTAGTCCCTGAGCAGTTGCCCGGGGTCGTCACGGTCTCATCCCCCTGCATGGCCTCTTTGCGAGCGCCATAGCAGGAAGGATTAGAGGCCCCGTCGGGCGCTGCCCCCGACCCCCCGCTTCGTCGGGCGAGGCCTGAAACGCAAAAAGCGGACACAAGGCCGCGCGTGTGCGCTCGTCTCGCCTCGTGTCCGCTTCGTCTGGGGAGAGCAGGGTATCGTGTGAACTACCGTCGTCCGTTCAGAATGGTGAACCGCTCCACCACGACTTCGGTGGTGGCCCGCTTCGCCCGCGGCTCCCGGACGTCGGGCACGTCCACCTCGATTTTCGGTTCCGCGTCCTTCAGGAAGTCGCTCAGCCGCTCTTCATAGTCCCGGCTCTGGATGAAGCCGTGGACGCGGATGTCCATGCCGTCCGTGACGCCGATGCGCTTGTCCCAGCCGCCGGGAAAGCGCACGGTCACGTAGTCGAAATTCGTCCCGTTCTTCCGTGGCCGGTCCGGGTCCCGCGGCACGGAGATCCGCGCCAGGAGATCGCCCCGGAACCGCCACGTTCGCATCACCCTTCCTTGCAGGTGCACCTCGTTCATGTCGTCCTCCTTTCGTGTCTTCGTCCTGGGGATGTCTCCACCCCCAGGACGGTCCTTCATCGTGTGTACATGGTGACGTCGAACAACGACGCCAATCCCGCATAATACTGCACCATTCGTGTCATCATCGGCTGCAACAACAGTTGATACACCAGAAAGTCCAGCAGGGCCATGAACATCAGGGCCGGATAAGAGCGCATGGTTCAACCTCCGATGTACAGGCCGGCCCGCGAATACCGGTCGTCTCGGCCCCTGTGGACACGGACGGCTCCGGCGGAGAGATGAGCGCGCTCACCTCCCCACGGGAGACGTCCCTTCAACGGTAAAAGGCCCGTACCCGGGCCGCGCCCTGTGCGTGTACGGTTACAGGTACGCCGAACAGCGCGCTCACCCGCGCTTCCACGGCCACGCGCACGGTATTCGTGGCCTCGTCCACCCAGATGCCCGTCACCCGCGGGGAGACGCCCTTTGCACCCAGGGGAGCAAACGTGCGCGATGCGTAGTATTGAGCGGTGGGATACACATTCCCCGTGAGCACGATGTCGCCCGTCGAGCGAAAGTGGTCCACGTCCACCATCGCCACCGCCGCCTCTGCCGCCGCGTCCGCGGCGTTTTGCAGCGCGTGTTTCGTGCTCACCATGCGTCCCAACTGCATGGAGAGCAGCATGAGGGGCAGGACGACGAAGGTGAAGAGCAGGGCCGTCAGCGCGTAGGAGATGCCCCGTTCGTCTCGCCACAATCGCCGCATCACCACCCCTCCTGACGGAATGTGGCCTGTCCGTGGACGGTGAAATCCCGCGTGAGCGCGCCCGTGAACAGTGCGGACACAGGCCCCAGGACGTTGGGAACGTGGACGGTGACCCGCACGGTGAGTTCGCTACCGGGAACGCCGCCGGGAGCAAGGACCTGGACGACGGGGCTCCGATCCATCGGGAAATCCTGCACCACGGCGGAGCGCGCCTCGGCGACGGCGACGGCGACGGGGTTGACCTGGGCGACGGAGGCCATGCGCGCGCCGTGGCGGGCGGCGTTGTTGGCAGCGTTGGCTCCCCAGCCCAGGAACCCTGCCTGAAAGAGCATGAGGACGACGAGCAGGATGACGGGCAGAGAGAACGCAGTCTCTCCGTATATGTCCCCCTCATCCCTCCGCAACCGCTGCCACAGGCGCGCCATGTTTCACCTCCCTAAAAGCGATTGGCAATGCTGGCGAAGAAGTCGTTCAACTTACTGCCGATGAGCGCCAGACCAGCAATGGCGACCAGGGCGACGAGCATCCAGAGGAAGCCGTACTGCCCGAAAATGTCGCCGCGCTCATCCTCCAACATTCGCTCCACCTGATAACGAAGCCACAGATACGCGTACAACATGAGTCACCTCCTTACCGAGTCGTGAAGGGTTGAGTTGGACAGGGTCGGAAAACGCGAAAAGGCCCAAGCACCTCCGATAGAGGTGACTTGGGCCTCACGTTTTCCGAACGTCACGTTCGATTGAATTATAGCACGGCTTTCTTGTATGTCAAGTTCCATTGCCACACCCACACCTCATCGCATGAAAGCCCGGACCATCGTCACGATGAACGGCGCGACCATAAGCGCGATGTAGGGCAGCAGGAAGAAGACGCCCATGATGGGCGTGAATTTGTTTTCCAGTCCTTCCGCCCGCTTCATCAGGTCCGCCTCGTACTGGGCGGCGACGGACGCGGCCAGATCGCCGAGAAGCGCCCTGTCCCCCACGCCCCGGCGGGCGATTTCGGCCAGACGGCGGAAGAGTTGCGTCAGCGCAGGCACGTGAAACGGCTCCACCCAGGTCGCCAGATGCATCACGGGACTTTGCCCCGGCGGGGTGGCGGCGATACCCGCCCGCAACAGACGGGAGAACACGGTATCGCCTTCGGCGAGACGGCGCAGGGCCGCGTCCACAGGCTGACCCATACCGACCAGGAAGGCCAGGTTCTCCGCCGCGTCGGGGAGTTCGCGGAACAGGTCCCGGCGTATCGCGTCCGCCTGCCCCGCCAGCCACATGTCCGGGCTCATGTACCCCACCACGGCGATGCCCAGCCCCGCCAGCATACTGGCGATATTTCCCGGGAAGAGGAACAGAAGGCCGAACACAACCCCCGCCAGCCGCATGACGACCAGGTCCTCCGCATTGAGACTCTGGAACCTCCCCATCACCTGGAGCAGGCGCAGGTTGGCGCGCAACTGTTCGGACACGGGGAAGAGCCGCGCCAGAGGCCCCAGTCCGGGCGCTTTCGTCAGGGCAGGACGGCCCTCCTCCGCCTCGCCCGTCACCCGCTCGATGGCGCGCACGGGCGCGGGCGTGGGAATCAGGCTCCAGGCCAGTTTCCCGGCCAGGAACGCCAGGGCCACGGCGATGAAGGGCGGCGCGTACAGGTAGGCGGCGTAAGAAATCACCTCGAAAACACGATACAGCGTGCTCACGTTTCACCTCCGGTTTGCGTCTGCGCTACGGGCAGTGGAATGGTGCGCACCTCGTGTCCTCCGGCATAGACGACAAGACTGTAGGTCCCCGCCACGGGCAGGGCCACGTCGGAGAAGAGGGCCAGTTGCAGGTAGGGTCCTGCCGGTACTTCCGCGTCCGCGTCGGCCAGGAGTGTTCCGTCGGGAGCGAAGAGGGCCACCCGCTGGCGGAATGGAGTGGGCGACTCCCAGCGGGTGACCACGGCCAGACGCCGCAGGACGGCGGGCACGGACGGCACGGTCAGTCCCGCGGTGATGAGGTTGTACAGGCTCAGCCGCCCCCAGGGGTCGGCGAGCGCGTTCTCGGCCAGAACAACGTCGGTCAGTTTCATCTCTTCCCGCTCCATTCATCGAAAAAGACGGCAATTCCTACAAGTGCGCCGATGAGAACGACGCATTTCCAGGAGACGGCGGATACAAGTGCGAGGGCGGCGGTGACGAGAACGGCCGTCGCCAGCAGCGCCCAGCGCCGATTTCCCCACGACAGGTTCATCGCACGTCCTCCACCATGTCGTAAATCACGTATCGTCCCATCATCATGACGCCCACCAGCACCACCAGAACGATCTGCCCCATCTGGGACGTGTAGAACTCGCGCCCCTGGGGGCTCATGAATATGACGCCCACCGCGAACACCGACATGAGGGCGAGCAGGTTCGCCAACCCCAGCGCGCTCGACGCCTTGGCCCGGGCCCGGGCCACGCCCTCCAGACGGCGGCGCTGTCGTCGGGCGCTCTCCTCCAGCACGTCGGCCAGCGTGCCCCCCGTACGCGCGTAGACGCGCAGGCGGAAGGCCAGGGCCTTGAGCGTGGGCGAGGGAGACTGTGCCTCCAGCCACAACAGGGCCTGCTCCGCACCCGCGGAACGGGCGCGGGCCGCGGCGTCGGCCAGCAGGCGCGTCAGGGGCCGATTCTCCCCCTTGGCGGCCAGGTCCTGGGCCGCGCCGTGCAGGAGCGCGGCAATGTCCGCGGAGATGCGTGCGGACGCGGACAGGGACGTGAGCAGGTCGGGCAGGTCCTCATCGATGGATGAGATGGCTTTCTTGCGCTGCCAGTCCAGCAGGATGCCGGGACCGAGGTAGCCCAACCCCGCCAGGGCCAGGGCCACGGCCCCCGGTCCGAAGGCGAGCACGCCCGCCACGAGAAGGGCCAGAGCCAGCCCCAGGCGGGCTTCCGTTTTGGCCCAGGATGGCAGTTCGGGCTCGAAGGGATTTTCCTCGGTCTGTACCACCTGTTCCCCTACGGCCAGCACTTTGTCCAGCGCCCGCTCGGTGCGGGAGCGGAGCAGGGACGACTTTCCCAGCACATTCCAAGCCACGTACCCCGCCACCAGTGCGGCCCAGGCCGCGATGAGCAGCGGCGAGGGCGTGGGGAGAAAGGCAAATACGTCCAGGATGTGATTCAGCGCATTGTCCACGGATCAACCTCCTCACGTTCGTTTCTCAATCTCTTGAGCGCGTCGAACAGCCGGACGATGAGCAGGTCGATGTCTCCTGCGGGCACGAAGACCTCACCCCGCTCATCGATGATGGCGACGCCCAGATCCCGCACCATGAGGCGCAGGTGGGCGGACACCGGGATGGTATGTGCGCCTGTGTTTCCGTCGTTTCCGTTGCCCCTCATTTTTATGTTGCCGGATTTTACGCCCTTACGGGCGGGATGAGGCCGCGAAAAGGGCCGTTTCAGCGCCAAAATAGCAACATAATCAACCTTCTGGTGCGTGATTATGCGACAAGCCCGCCTCCCCCTTCACCACACGTCATTTACCGATGGGGGCGAGGAAGGGGGGTCTGACGGCTCTTCCTTCGGTTTCGCAGCCGCCGCGCCGGACGCCGCAGATGTGAACTCCGTCAGGTTTCTCACGATTTCATCCGTATCGAGCGGCCTCAAAGACGAGGCGTACTCCAGGTCGACCTCCAGACCGCCCACGACGCGCGCGACCACGTTGTACACCAGAGCGGAGAGGGCGGCGATGACGCCGTAGATGAGGCCGTACACCAGCGGCATGACCACCATCATGCCGCCTGCGGCTCCCAGCGCTAACGCGCTCCCCGCTCCCCCTTTCCCTGCGCCGCCCACCACGCCCAGAAGGGCCAGCAGGCCAAAGGGCACCAGCACCAGGGCGGAAAGCACTACCCCTACGACAAAACCCACCTTGAATGCCGAGCCGATGCCGATGCGTTTAAGAGAGTACGTTCCCGTCACGTGTCACCTCCTCTGTGTTGGAGAGTTCGAGTAGGACAGCGCGGGCTTTTTTGTCAACCCGCTCTGATGGGACGTGTTGGAGTATCCGTTGCGCCAACTCGGGCAATCCCACCATCATCGTGGAGATGTACGCCTTGCGCCCGCTGGACGTGTGCAGCACGAGCGAACTCCAGAGGGATGAGTAGGATACCCGCACCACATCCGACCAGGGGATGAACTCCCGTCCCCGGAACCCCATCCAGCGGGCATGAAGGATTCCCACTTCCGACACCTTGTGCCTGTCGGTGTAGTAAGGGACAACGGCGAGAAACGAGAGAAGAGTCGCGCCGCCAAAGAAACCCTCTGCCCACCACGATGCCGAGGTATTCCCCAGGAAACGCGAGTAGATGACCAGGACGAGAATGGCGAGGTAGCCCAGGCCAGCAAGGACTACTATCCACACGTAGAAGGTGGGATAGTAGAGCACATGGGCCTCCCTGGGCTTCATGCGCGCCGTCAGTCTGGACAGGAAGTGAATCCGCGAGCCCGGCCCTTTTCTAAGGCGTTCGCTTACCCACCCCACTACCAGAGCTATCAGGAAATACTTGATGAAAGTTCCCACGCTTCACCCTCCTGCAGGCGATTGTCGGTCACCTCTTTCACCCACTCTTCCCATGCCTCGAAGTCGTACACGTCGTAGTCGATGACTTCCTGGCCGCAGCGCCTGCAATACCGCTGTCTCACATGTGCCCCGGGCACGTCACTCTCGCGCTCCACCTCCCAGGCGTGAAAACCGAGAAAGCAAAGAGATTTGCTCACGCGCATGACACATCCCCTCCCCGTATGGCTCTTTATCCCCCGTCCCCCGCATCCTCATCCTCGAGGATGTCAGCGGAGATGAAGTCATAATCATCGAGCAGGTCCTTGCCGAACAGGATTGTTTCCAGGTCTTCGTCCACGGCCACGACGCCGTCGCCGCCCAGGTCATACACCCACAGGTTTTTGCCCTCATAGGCGATGCGCCCTATGGCAGTCATGTCGTACAGGAGCATTTTCGCCAGTGTCTTCGGTGTGAGCCGTTGCACGGTTTTTCCTCCTTTCGTCACAGAACGCTCTGTAACAGTCCCATCAGGGCGTCTCGTAAGTGAGACAGCAAACCCGAGTCCGACAGCCAGTGAATAAGGGGCAGAAGCAATGCGATGATTAGCATCAGGACGAGCATTCCCTCATCCTGGTACTCTCCCCGTCTGTCGTGTGCCCAGCGAAGAAACGGCTCCTTCATGGCCTCACCTCCTCTACCACTGCTTTCGCTTTTTCGGCGCAAAACACGTACACGTGCGCCACACGTAAGGTGGCCGCTCGCCCCCTATCTGCTCTGTGTTCACGAAGTAAGGCATTCCGCACTTCATGCAATGCCCCACCACGACCCAGGGGGCCAGCGGATTTTCCCCCGCAGCCACACCGTGCTCCAAGCGTATCCGAACGGTAGGTGCGCCCTCCCGTCCGTCAGGGAAAAAAGTCCCCGTTCTCGTATGCATCGTTCCTGTTGTAGGCGTCATCTTTCCTCCTTCACTTTCTTGCCTTCTTCCTCCCAGCGCATCTTCCACAGGCGCTTTCTCGTCTCGTCACACAATGCTCCCAGGAGGCTCAGTACGGCGAAAACCACATACGTCCACCAGGAACGTCCGCAGGCCAGGATGGCCCCTGCGACTATGAACAGTATCGTCTCGAAGAAGGTGAGCAGATAGAGGGCGTACCACACCCCCTTTTCCCTCATCGTCGCACCCTCGTGACGTCGTTCACCTTCTCCCACACGGGGTTGTCCCGCGTGGACCGCTCCGCCACGTACCGCCACAGGGGACGGAAGCGCACGTCCCCGCCCCGCAACTCCGGCTCCACCTCGACCACCTCCAGCACCCGCCGCACGCCGAAGGGATCGAACCCTATCTGCACGATGATGTCCACCGCGCGGCGGAACAGGTCCTTGGTGGCGGCCAGTTTCACGTTCAGGTCGAGCATGAGCAACGTGCCGAAGGTGGCCACCACCTCCCGCGGGCTGTCCGCGTGCACGGTGGAAAGGCCGGGGTGGTCCGACATCTGGGCGCGGAAGAGCCACATGCCCACGTCCCCCCGCCGCACCTCGCCCACGATGAGCCACCAGCGGGGTGTCATGCGCATGGCCGCGGTGACGAGTTGCCCCATGTCCACACCGAACTTCCCCTCCAGGTTGGCGGGCCGCGCCTCCAGGCTGACCACGTGCGGCCTGTCCAGGAAGATTTCCGCCGGGTCCTCGGCCATGACGATGCGGTTCTCGGGCGGAATCATGTTGGCCAGGAAGGAGAGGAACGTGGTCTTGCCCGTGCCTGTGCCGCCAGCGACGATGATGCGCAGCCGCCTGCGGACGGCGTCCTCCAGCATGTCCGCCATCGCGGGCGGGAGCATCTTCCACTCCTCCACCATGCGCTTCCTGGTGACCGGTTTGGCCTCAAAGAAGCGGATGTTCACCGCGGGGTACTCGCCGTTGGCGATGGGGGGCGCGACCACGTGCACGCGCGCACCCGCGGGAAACCGCTCCGAGCGGGGGAGTTTGGCGGAGACGATGGGCTCGGCCTCGGTCATGCGGCGACCTACCACCGCCAGCATCTTGTCCACCACCACGCGCGCGGCCTGGGGCGAGGGCCGCAGGCCCTGAACGGGCCGGGGGAAGACCTCCCCCTTTGGAATCGTCCACACCGTGCCGTCGGGGTTCAGCATGATTTCGGTAATCTCCCCCCGCGCGGCCATGTCCAGGAGCGGCTCCAGCCAGCCCAGTCCGAACGCCTGGGCCATGACCTCGCGGACGATGCCTTCCACGTCCACGCCCGCCGCGTTCACCCCGCGGCGGGCCACCGCGTCGGTCACCAGCACCCGGGCCGCCTCCCGGACGCGAGGGCGGTCCTCCTCTTTCAGGCCCCGCACCACCATGTCGGGAAACCGTCCGGCCAGGGCCGAGGCAACCTCCGCGATGAGGGCATCTCTATCTTCGGGCGTCAAGCTCTGTGACTGCGTGATGTATCCCAGCATGGCTTACCTCTTCAACCTCACGCGGATGCCGCCCAGGTTGAACACCCTTCCTCTGGGCTTCACGCCCGAGAGGTTGGGGAAGAAGAAGGCCACGATCTGGTCGATGCCCTCGCGAAAGTCCTCCACCGAGACCACGGGGGCCTGGAAGTTCAACTGCGCCCGCCGCACATCGGGGTCGTGGGGGATGCGGGCGATGACGGGCGGGGCCCAGCCGAGTTTCGACTCGATGCCGTCCCGAAACGCGTTGGGCGTGAGCGGGTCACGCTCGGTGACCCGGTTGAGGACGATGTAGATGGCCTCCTTCGGCACGCGATAGCGCGGGTCCAGGACGCCCGTGAGGATGTTCAGGGTCTCGATGGCGTTCACCTGGTCCGACAGGGAGGGCTCGGCCACCAGGATGACCGCGGTGGCCCGCATCAGGGGCTGGATGTTCCATTCCGTCTGCGTGGGCGGCAGGTCCATGACCACCGCCGCGTAGGGCGGGGCCAGGACCCGTATCTCGTCCACCAGCCGGGCGATGCTCCCCTCCCGCGCCTCGGAGAGCGCCCGGCGCATGGACTCCTCGACCAGTCGTCGGGCGGGCATGTTCGACGCGGCGAGTTCCTCGGCGATGCTTCCCGCGCGGGCGATCATGTCCTCCGCGGCGATCTGGGCCGCGTGCACCGCGTCGTTGGGCGATAGGAGCACGTCCAGCACGCCGTCCTTGCGCTGGATGGCGGATTGCAGCGCCCGCCGCGACGGCGCGCGGAACCACTGCCCCATGTTGGGACTGCGGGGCAGTCCCAACTGGATGCCCACCGCGTCGGGGGTGTCGAAGCCCACGATGAGGGTGCGCACGCCGTGCTGGGCCAGCCGGTAGGCGAAGTTCACGGCCACGGTGGTCTTGCCCGGGCCGCCCTTCGACGCGGTCACCGCGAACACGTGGGTGCCCGAGGCCACGGTCGCGGCGGATGTGCTCACGGCCATATGCCGGCTCATGGCCTGGGCGGGCGCGACCTGGGCCTGCATGGCCCGTTCGCTCTGGCCCACCTGATAGACGCGGTTCATCAGTTCCGAGGGGTTCACGGGCTTGGTGAGCACCTCCCGCACCTTGTCCACGTTGAGCAGCGCGGGACGCAGGGGCTCCATCCCCGCGGGGATGAGCACGACCAGGGCCGCGCCGCCGTGCTTCGAGGCCAGAAACTGCATCAGGCCCTTCTCCCCTTTGGGGATGAGGAGTTCCGCGTCCACGACGGCCACCTCCGCAGAGGCCACGGGCAGTTGCGCCTCCAGGAGTTCCACGGTGGGCGCAAGGCCCACGACCGAGAGCCGCGGGTCCTGCAGGGCCACGCCGTAGAGGGCGGTCAGGGCCTCCTGGCCCGGCGCGCTGAGAAAGACGCGTACCTTCTCGCTCATGACCTCACCCTCCTTTCCCCGCGGGCGTCGCGGTGGGCGTGGGCGTTCGCACGGGCGTTTTCGTCTTCGCTCCCCGCCGTGGCGTCGGAGTGGATGTGGGCGTCGGTGTGGTCGTAGGCGTGGGCAGGATGGGCGGCCCTTCCAGCGCGAAGTTCAGGACGTCCGCGGCGCTGACGCCCACGCTCACCTCCCCCGCGCGTTCCAGGGGTTCCAGGGCCAGGTAGATGCGCCCCTTCGCGTCCAGGAGGGTCAGAAGTTCCAGGGGCGAGACGGCCAGGGTGTCCGTCACGTCCTCGGACGTGCGCACCGTGAGGGTGATGGGGGTGACGGGCGCTTCCAGCAGGATGACGTCCTCGTTCGTCCGCCGGTTTACGGGCATGAGTTTGCCGCCCTGGGTCGTCTCCCGGTAGCGGAAACTCTGGGGCACCAGAAGGACCTTCAGGCCGGAAAGCATGACGCGGGCCACGGGGCCCGGTCCGCCGGTAAGCCTTGCATGGCCGGATGCCGACGTGGGGGATGTCATCTCGACTTCGGTGTACACATCCGCCCGCTGTTCCAACCCCAGTTCCGAGGGGTCCAGGATGCCGATGACGGTCACCCGGTCGCCGGGGCGCAGGTCTCCCAGGACGCCCGAGGCTTTGTTCACGTGGACGCCCACCGCGCGCGTGTCGGGGTCGAGTTGCGCGGGCAGACCGTACGCGCCCGCGCCGATCATGTCCTCCGTGATCTGGTCTCCCGCGGCCCGGGCCACGGCCAGGACCTTGCCCACCACCTCGTCGGGGCTGCGGAAGGCTCCCGGCAGGCGGGCGGACGCGTGAATCTGCACGACGCGTACATCCCGGGCCGTGAGTTTCGTGCCTGCGGCCAGGGGACGGGCCGCCACCACCGTGGGCACGGTGTGCTTCATGCCGCCGAAGAAGGCCAGGACCAGCACGAAGGTGATGACCACCACCAGGGCCGTAATGCCGATGCCTTTCATGCCTTTGCTCATCGTGTTTTACCTCCTCATGTCGGAATCGTGATGTCTGAATTTACTCGTTACCCGTCAATCGTTACTCCGTACATCCGTCGTATCTCCTCGTCGTCGGGCATGTCCGCCTGCACCATGAGGGGGCGGAACAGGAAGGGCTCCACCTCCTCGCGTCGCCAGCCCAGGCCGAACTTGCCGATGAACATGGCCCGGGGCATGTTCTCGATGAAGCGCAGGTAGGGCGTGTCCACGAACCCCGCGTGGGTGCGGCCTAACGCGGCCAGAGCCACACGCACGTCGTCCGCGTTCTTCAGTTGTCCCACGAAGAGCACGTTGCAGGAGGAGAGGATGCCCGCGGGCAGTTCCGAGGGAGACTGGGCGATGATGCCCAGGTAGATGTTGTACTTGCCCGCGTCGCGGAACATGGACTGGAAGATTTCCGCGGTCTGGGCCTTGCCCGTGTCCTCGCCCCCGGCCACCGCACCTCCCGCGGTGAGAACCTTGTTGCCCTCCTCGAAGAGGATAATCATGGGCGTGTCCGCGCCCTCTTCCCCGGTTTGCTTTCGCACCACCGCGTCCGTGTACAGGTGCCAGGCGATGAGGCCCAGGAGCACGGCCTTCACGTACTCCATGCCCTGGAGAAGCCCGCCCTCCAGCACGGCCAGGCCCCAGGGCAGGGCCAGGTCCTCGATGGGCATGCTTCCCTCGCCCCGTCCGTACATGCGGGCCAGCCGCCCCTGGGTGAAGGGCGCGAGGCGCAGGAGCACCCCCTCGATGCTGGCATAGGAGGGGTCACGCTGGCTGAAGCGGGATTGCAACGCCTTCAGCCGCTCGTACCACATGGAGATGTCCACGGATTTGCTTCGCTCCACGGCCAGCCGCTGTATGTCCCGGAGCGACAGGTCGTACAGGTACGCGCCTGCGGGTAGGCCCAACTTCCTCGCCTCCTCGTCCTGCACACGGCCCCAGCGTTCGTGTTCCAGAACCTCGCGGTCGTTGACCAGCACCCCGTGCTCCAGGTACAGGTCGCGCAGGGTCTGGCGCAGGAAGCCGAGTTGTCGCGGGCCCATGCGTCCCGCGTTGGCGAAGAGTTCGCAGGTCACCTCCAGTTGCGCCTCGGGCAGGATGCGGCGCCCGATTTGGAGCGGGTTCCAGCGGATGGGCCGCGGGGACTGGGGCGAGAGGCCCCACACCTCCACGCGGTCCGGGTCGAGAAGCCGCGTCAGCCTGCGCCAGCCCAGGCCGAAGTCCAGGACCACCGCGCGCCAGCGCCATTCCCGCACCGCCTCCAGGACCAGGCGCTCGGTGACCACGCTCTTGCCGAAGCGGGTGTCCGCGACCGCGGCGAAGTTGGACATCTTCTCCCGCGGCAGGCGCACGGGCGCGTCGGTGAGTTCTCCCCGCTCCGTGGAGAAGAGGTGGCCCAACATGAGGCCCTCGCCGAAGCGGGGGAAGGCGAAGGGCGGGATTTCCTCGCTCACCGTGTCCGCGTCCCCTTCCTCGTACGCGCCCGGCGCGGCGTAGGCCGCGGCCTGGGTGAGGGTGGTCAGGGTGGTGAAGCGATGGCCCTCCAGCGCGAAGGGAGAGGGCTCCGGGTCGGGCGCAGGGCTGAAGGCCAGGGCGTAGGTACGCACCCGTTCCTCCTCCTCGGGCGACAGGTCCACCGGCTGCACGGGCGTGGCAACGCCCTCCTCGCCGTGGAACGCCTGCACGAAGAGGCCCTTCATGGCCTCGCGCGCCTCTGTGTCGGGCAGGAGCGCGTACGCGTCCACGAAGAACGCGCCCTCCATCATGGCCTGGTCCAGCACCCGCATCTGGTCCTCCAGGGCCTTCGCCACCATGTCGGCCACGTAGTCCACGGCCTGATAGGAGCGGTTCCAGGAGATGCTCGGCGCGATGCCCACGCCCATGCCGATGGCCCGGGCCGCGTTCACGGTCTGGGCCTGAACCACGCCCACCGCGCGGCCGATGCCCGTGGACGTGGTGTCCGCCCGTCCCGCGCTGTGGGTACGGCTGGTCGTGTGCGCTCCACCCTGCATGTCGGTCACGCTCTGCGAACGGGTGTAGCCGTCGGACGTGGACTCGCTCACCGTGTCCGAGGTCATGCGGCCGTGGCTTTCGCCCGTGGTGGTGGCCTGCATGGTGGCCGTGCCGGTGCCGTGGGCCGCGGTGTGGCTGGTGGTGTCCGCGGTGGTGTGGGAGGTGGCGGACATGTGGGTGGTGCCCTGGGCCATCCCCCAGCCGTGGGAGGCGGTGTGGCTCTGGAAGCCGCCCTGCATGGTGGAATGGGCCGCGCCCCAGGAATGCCCGCCCGACGCGCCGACCTCGAACACGCCGGGGATGCCGCCGCTGACGTTGCCTCCCACGTTCCAGCCGCTGCTCGTCGTGTCCGTAGCGCCCCAGGACGTGCCCGACGCGTCCGCGGTGCCCCAGTTCTCGGAGTGGACGGTGGTGTGTCCCACGCCGTTCGTTACGCCCACCCCCACGGTGTGGGCCGTGCCGTCCGCGGTGGACTGAAAGGTGCTCTGCGACGCGCCCGTGGTGTGCGCGCTCATGGTGGCGTGGGTTTCGCCCGTGGTATGGGACGTACCGTGAGAAACCACGTGGCTCCACGCCTCGCCGTGGGAGACCGCGTGTCCCCACGTTTTCGTGTTCGCAGTGCCCACCGCGTCCGCCTCGCTCACGGTGTGGGCGTGGGCCCGGGTGTAACTGTCCGCGTGCGACGCGCCGTAGGCGGCGCCTGCGCCCGCGGCGTCCAGGCCGGAGAGGATGACCGGCAGGGAGATGCCGATGTTCCAGCCCTTGGTGCTCGTGACGCGGGAACGCCAGATGCTCGCCTCCGCGCGCACCCGCTCCATGAGGCGGAAGAAGTCCCTCGGGTCGCCGTCCCCCACCCGGTTGAACAGGAACATGGTGAGGAACGGTTTGCCCAGGGCCATCATGCCGCGGAAGACGTACTCGTTCTGCTGCAATCCCATCTCGTCGGGTCGCGGCGAGGCGGGCGTTCCGTCGGGGCGGTCGCGTGTGGGTGCGCGCACGCCTTCCCGCGGGTCGGGCTGACCGATGAAGGCCAGGGCGTGGGGGTTTTCGGCGAAGGAGCGGCGCACGAACTCCACCACGTCGAAGTCGGGCGGCTCGAAGCGGGACTGGGGGAACGCGGCCATGAGCATGGCGAGGATGAGGCTCAGGCCGTTGCGCGCCCGCTCCACCGCCCGGTCGCGGGACGAATCCTCGGCCACGGCCGCGTATATCTGGACCACGCCCCGGCCCGGGATGCCCGCGTAGAGGACGGCCAGGTCCACCCCTGCGCCGTACGCGGCCTTGAGCGCCTTGCGCGTGCGCTCGATGAGGGAGGGGGACTCGCGGTTGGAGCGGGGCAGGCGTTTGAGCACGGCCATGCTCACCGCGCGCCAGTATACCCGCCCCCCCTCCATGAGGTGCAGGGCGATGTGATCCAGGTTTCCGTTGTCGTCGTATTCTACCTGTACGTCCAGCACGTGCATCGTTCCTCAC
>WGAA01000168.1 GCA_015489285.1 Anaerolineae bacterium
GGAGCCGGCCATCTTCCTCCAGGAGGCCTTCGTCATCTTTGCCGCCAACTTCATCCGCTGGGCCCTCCATTGGCTGACCCACCTGCCCCAACCCGATGAGCAGGCGTTGGATGTGCGCCGCTTGGGCATCAAGCGCCTGGTACAGGTGGGGGCCCATGTCTCTGCTCATATCAGCCTGAGTTCAGAAGGTAAGTTGTTAAGGTTCACCGAGTGGAGCGCCTTTGCGGGCAAAGTACTGCGTCTACCGCTCAGTACGGCTCCACCAAGCCAGTAAAAAACTTGCAAAAATTAGCCGGTTTTCGTGCTTCCTCGTCTGATTGCGCAAATGTTAGGTGCGAGACTTCGGAAGTCTGGAGTGCCCCGGCCTGCCGGGGTTCGCACGGCGCTGAACCGCCGTGCTCATTAAAGCGAAGCCCTCCGGGCTTTCCCATGTGAGGCCCATGGCTAACGAGTCACGAGTAACGAGTAATCAGCTGGCGTGAAGCCAAGGTTGACTCCACCAAGCCAACTTGTCTTCGAGTTACGCATTACGCATCACGTATCACGTCCAGCGCCTGACGCATGTCATCTCCAGTGTATCATGACGTAAGGGAAGGTGAAAATGTTCCCCTCGAACGCCGGAAGGCGCGTGCCGGTCCTCACCGCAAACCCCAGACGCTCCCCACCCAGTCCACGACGCCCGTCAGCCGCAGGCCGATGACGATGAGCACGATCCCCAAAAGGCCCAGCACCCGCCGATACCACACCCCACGCAGCGCGTCCCGCTGCCGGTGCACGAGGAGGGCGATCCCCAAATGCGCGCCCACCAGAAGGGCATAAAAGAGGACGAGGAACCCCACCGCGTACACGGGAGAGGTGCGATAGGCTTCCAGGAGGATGGGCCCCCCGACCGTCCCCCAGAAGATGTACGGGTTGGGGTTGAGGAAGTTGACGAGGACGCCACGGCCGAGCTCCCGGCGCACGTCCACATCCTCCTGTACCACCACGGCCGGGGAACGCCACCCGGCCCGCAACGTCTCCCACCCCAGGTAGACGACGAAGGCCCCGCCGACGACGTTCAGGAGGCGCAACGCGGACGGGGGGAGAATGTGGAGGACGAGGAGGCTCAGGACGATGATGGGCACATCGGTGAGGAGGGGGGCGATGCCCACGCTTATGCCCGCCTTGAGCCCCCCGCGCAGGGTGGCGACGATGGTGTACGTCAGCAAGGGGCCCGGGCTCATGCCCGCGGCCAGCCCCAGGGAGATGGCCAGGATCAAGTAATCCATCGCCCCTCGGCCCCCGAAAAGGTCAGCCGCTCCGGCGGCGTTGCAACCACGCCAGCAGGTCGGGCAGGGACTTGGTGTTGAGCACGTCCTGCGGTTCCAGCCAGGCCCTCCGGGCCACCCCCACCGCGTACCGCATCATGGACAAATGGTCCACCTGATGCGCGTCCGTGCCCAGGCTGATGGTGCATCCCAGCTCCTTGGCCAGGTGGGCGTTCACATCGTCCAGGTCCAGACGCAGGTAGTAGCCGTTGATCTCCACGGCCACGCCCAGCTCGGCCGCCCGGCGCAACACCGCCTCCAGATCGACCGGGTACGGCTCCCGCTGGCCGATGAGACGGCCCGTGGGATGGGCCAGAATGTGGACGTAGGGGTTCTCCAGCGCGCGCAGGATCCGCCGCGTCATCTCCTCCCGGCTCATCTTGAACCCCGAATGCACCGACACGATGACCAGGTCCAGGGCCGCGAGCACCTCATCGGGGTAATCCAGAGAGCCATCGGGAAGGATGTCCACCTCCGCGCCGGAGAGGATGCGGAAATCGTCGAACTCCCGGTTCAGCGCCTCGATCTCCTTCTGTCGTTGCCACACCTTCTCCACGCTCATCCCCCCGGCCACCCGCACCCGAGGCGAGTGGTCGGTCACCGCGATGTACTCGTACCCTCGTGCCCGGGCCGCTTGCGCCAGCTCCCGGATGGTGTTCGCGCCGTCGCTCCACTTGCTGTGCACGTGGGGATCCCCGCGGATATCGTCCAGGGAAACGGGGGTGGGCAACCGTCCCTCCAGAGCCGCCTCGATCTCCCCCCGGTCCTCCCGCATCTCCGGGGGAATCCAGGGCATCCCCAGGACGCGGAAGACATCGGCCTCCTCCTCCCCGCCGATGCGCTCCTCCCCACGGAAGATCCCGTACTCGTTGACCTTCAACCCCTGCTCCCGGGCGATGGTGCGGATCTTGATGTTATGGGCTTTGGACCCGGTAAAATAGTGGAGCGCGGCCCCATAACTCTCCGGGGGCACGACCCGCAGGTCCACCTGGAGCCCGTTGTGCAGGACCACGCTCCCCTTCGTATCCCCCGCGGCCAGGATATCCCGCACCTGGGGGAAACGGACGAAGGCCTGGATCGTGGCCTCCCCGTCCTCCGCAATGGTCAGAATGTCGATGTCCCCAACCGTCTCCTTCATGCGCCGGGCCGACCCCGCGATGACCACTCGGGCCGTCCCGGGCAGGGCGTCGATCTGACGGGCGATCTCCTCGGCAATGGGCAACGCCCGCCCCAGGGGCATACGCTCCTTGCTCGCCTCGTAGAGGGCCAGTCCCCGGCGGATGTTCTCCACCGTCTTCTTCCCCATGCCCGGCAACGTCTCGATACGCCCGGAATCCAGGGCCCGGCGCAGGTCCTCCAGGTCGCTGATGCCCAACCGTTCGTGCAGCAACCGCACCCGTTTCGGGCCCAATCCGGGAATGTGCAGGAGCTCGATGAGGCCGGGCGGGACCTGGGAGACCACCTCCTCGTACTTGCTCATCCGACCGGTTTCCAGGTACTCGAGGATCTTCGCGGCCAGATCCTTCCCGATCCCGGGGAGATCCTCCAGCTTCCCCTCCCGGGCCACCTCCTCGATGGGCTGGGGCAGATCACGGATGGTTCGGGCCGCGTTCCGGTAAGCGCGGATGCGGTACGGGATATCCCCCTGCAGCTCGAGCACATCCGCGATGGTATCGAACATGTCGGCAATCTTCTCGTTCACATCCCGTGTCGGCATCTCACACCCCTCACAGAACGTACGTCTCCACGATCTTCCGCTCTGTATCCTGGGCCACTTTGGCCACGACCCGCACGTAGCGGGCGATGGTAGAATTGTGCAGCTTGCGCTTGAGCAAATTGTCCACCTGGAAGATGCCCGCGGAATTGGCCATGACGATCTCGATCTCCACGGGGATGCCGTCCCCCTTGCGGATGTGAACGGCATCGATGGCCTGGGCGGACACGGAGTGAATGTTCACGTCCCCCGATTCGAAGGCGATGCGAGAACGGCCGTGGGTCATGTCCAGCGCGTCGGCCACTTTGACCACGCTGGCCTCGGTGGTGTAACAGGGGACATCCCAGTGGTGGGCGATGATGGCGTGAAGCACCTCGGCCAGGACGATGGTCCGCTCCCGGACGGGGTAGATCCCGGTCAGGAGCTCCCGGGCCTTGTCCTTGGCCAGGATGAGGCTGTACTCCTCGTGGTTCTCCCGGTGGATGGCAATGCCCAGGTCGTGCAGGGCCGCGGCCAACACGACCACCACCTCCGCGTCCTCGGGCGTCATCTCGTGCTCCCGCACGATCCCGAGGGGCACACCGGCCTCGTGCAGGAGGCGCAGGAGTTTGAGGGCCAGGTTGGCTACGATTTTGATGTGAACCGGCCCGTGGTCGCTCATGTAGTTGCGGTCGACCGCGTTGACGTTGGCGCAGCGCCACAGCTGGTAGAGCTCCTCATCCTCGTTGATGTGGGAGACCAGGGCCTGCAATTTCACGTTGTGCCGGGCAGGAACGGTAAAGTAGACCCGTTCCCCGTGTGCCGCCTTATCCTCGTCCTCGACAATGGCCTGGGTGAGATCTCGCTCCATACGCCCTCCTATTCCCACAGCTTCCGTTGAACGATCTCCTCGAACGCGTGCAACGCCTGGAGCAGCTCATCCTCCCGGTTCACCGTGGTGAACACGTTGATGATCTCGTGGGTCTCCCGGAGGACCCGATACTCCCGGCCGTCCACGGTGACCCGACGTCCCCGGGGCATGTCCGCGGGGCGGGTGACCTCCAGGCGCACTCGTCCCGCGCGGTCCGCGTACACGTTCCACACCCCATCCGCCCGATCCTGACGGGCGATGACATCCTCCTCCACGAGGACGTCCCACCCCTCCTCCCGCAGGATGGCGGCCAACGCCTCCAAGTTCAAGGGACGAAGCCTGGATTCTCTCGCCATCGCCTCCTCACTTCTTCCCCTCGTCCACAATCTCGATCTGGGACGGGCTGTTCACGATGATCTCCGGCCATCCCCGGTACAACTTGATGAGCCCGCGCACCCGGATGGTCTTCCCCTTGTAATACTCGTCCGGCAGGACATCGGGATACCCGGGGAATTTGCTGTAGGCGCTGGGGAAGATGACCACCTTGAAGTTCCGGTCCACGTCCGCGTTCCCCATGAGCCAGATGACCCGGCCGCTGTTGTACGTGTGGGTGACGGTCAACTGGACGGGGACGTCGTCGCGGAAGAGGTAGAAGCGGGCTTTGGTGTGGTCGATGTAGCCTTCGGGGGGGATGGGCATTTGCGCCTTGGGGAAGGGTTCGACGGTGCCCTTCTCCCAGTCGGCGAGGAATTGGTCCACCATCTGGCCGACGGCTTGCGGGTCGTCGAAGAGGACGCCGACTTCTCGGTTGTTGTCCAGGGAATTCGTGGTGAAATTCTGCGATCCGACGAACCCGAGGGTGCCGTCGATGATGAACACTTTGGCGTGGATGTAGGGATCCAGGATGTAGCGGACGTGTCCCCCGGCTTGACGCAGCTGTTCTCGGCCCGGCTCGTCGTAGTCCTGTTCGATGGGCCACCGGGGTGTGCTGATGAGCCGCACGTCCACCCCCCGACGGGCAGCCTCGCTCAGCAGGTGAACGATCTGTGGGTCCTGACAGTTCTGTTCCTCCAGCCAAATGCTGTGACGGGCGGAGGTGAAGAGGTGGGCAAATCGCTCCCGGCTGTTATCCGGGGCCCAGATGAGGTAGGAGCGGGTGAGGTCGATGGGCTCGCGGTTCCAATCCGCGTCGTAGACCCGCGCGGCTTCCCGGACCAGGTGGGGCGCGTCCACCCGTACCCCGTACTCCCGGTTGGCCGTCATGGCGCTGGTCGTCAGGTTGTGCGTCATCACGTACAGGACGCGACCGTCCACGATGATGATCTTTTCGTGCAGGTAACGGAAGGCGCGGGGAGCCCACTTGAGTTGGACCCCTGCCTTTTGCAAGTCCAGCCCCACGTCGATGTTGGTGGAGCTGCCCCCGTAGGGGTTGTTCTCCAGCATGAGGCGCACGGTCACGCCCCGGGCCACCGTGTCCTTGATCTTCTGGATGACTTCCGGGTCGGTGATGGAGTAGAAAGCCATGCGCACGTCGTGATGCGCGTCATCCAACGCGTGCAGGACGGGGGCTTTTCCGGCCTGGGGTTCGATCCAGAGGGTGACCCGGTGGGCAATGCCCGGGTTGTAGGCGACCGGTGGGTGGGCCCAGGCCACCAGGGCCACCAGGATCAGGAGGAGAACGGCGATGGGCAGCAACCAGGTGAATCGTCTCATGGTTCGCGTTCCTCAACTGGGAAGGATGGGATCGGGCGGGTCAATGCGTTCGCTCGACCACGTACGTTGTGATCTGCTGTAGGGCCTCACGGTAGGGGGTGTGGGGCACGCGGGTCAGGATCGCCAGGGCCTTCTGGACGAACTCCCCGGCCTCGTCCAGGGCATCGCGAACCGCGCCCGACGTCCGAACGGCCTCGATGGCCTCCTTGAGGGCTTCTCCCTTGGCCTCCTCATCCCGCTCGTTGAACACCCGGGTGATGACCAGGGGGTCCCCTCCCCGTTCCAGGTAGTAGAAGATGGGCAGGGTGATGGTCCCCTGACGCAGGTCGCTCCCCACGGGCTTCCCCAACACCCGCTCATCCCCGATGAAGTCCAGCACATCGTCCACGATCTGGAAGGCCATACCCAGGTAGTAGCCGAATTCCCGCCAGGCCAGCCGTTCCTCCTCGGGAGCGCCCGCGAGCATGGCCCCGAGTTCGGTGGACGCGGAGAAGAGGGATGCGGTCTTGGCGTATATGCGGTCGTAGTACTCCTCCTTCGTCTGGTCCAGGTCGTAGTACTTGAACATCTGGACCAGCTCCCCGTTGCAGATGATGCTCAGGGTGTGGGCGAAGAGGCGTACCACTGCGGGATGGTCGGTCAGGGTGGAGTACACCGCGGCCTTGGCGAAGATGTAGTCGCCCGCGAGGACTGTGGCCCCCACGTTCCAGCGCGCGTTGAGGGTGGGATTGCCCCGCCGCAAGAGGGCTCCGTCGATCACGTCGTCGTGGACGAGGGTGGCCGTGTGAAGAAGCTCCACCGCGGTGGCCAGGTAGATGAGCTTTTCCTCGTCGACGGGGTAGGATTTCCCCGCTGCAATGGTCAAGGCCGGCCGAAGCCGTTTCCCCCCGCTTTGGACCAGGTAGAGGATGGCGTCTCGCAAGGGGCCGGAAGCCTCACTTGCGGCTTGTTCCATCGTTGCCTCTACCTTCTGTAAGTCATCGTGGACAAGGTCGAATAAGAGCAGCCCGTTCAAAGAAGCACCTTCGTTCGGATTTTGAACTTGGTTGAGTCCCACCCAGATTGTACCCACAGATGGGGAAGTCGCCAAGTTGATGGTGAGGGGGCGGGTTACGTCTCCCCCGCGGGAAGGCCGAAAAGCCGGACGGCCGTATCCGTGGTCACGCGCGCGACTTCCTCCAGGGTTGTGCCCTGCAGGCGGGCTATGGCTTCGGCAATGAGGGGGATGCGCGCGGGTTCGTTCCGCTTGCCCCGGTAGGGATGGGGGGAGAGGAAGGGCGCGTCGGTTTCCAGGAGAATGCGCTCCAGGGGCAGGCGCGGGACCAGCGCGTGGAGGTCCCGGGCGTTCTTGAAGGTCACGGGGCCCCCCAGGGAGATGCACATGTTGAGGTCGAAGACGCGATGGGCCAGGGCCTCATCCCCCTGGAAACTGTGCCACACTCCCTTGAAGGGCCGATCGTTCAGGGCCACGTGACTGCGGTCCACCTCCCGAGCCCACGCGGCGAGGAGGGCGTACGTTTCCTCCCGGGCCTCCCGGCTGTGGATGACCACGGGGAGCCCCTGCTCCGCGGCCATCTCCAGCTGGCGCAGGAAGGCCCGTTCCTGCACGTCACGGGGGTGGGCGTCCCAATAGAAGTCCAGCCCGATCTCCCCCACCGCGACCACCCGGTCGTCCCGGGCCAGGGTGCGCACGTCCTCGAATTCCTCCCCCAGGGCCTCGGGCGCGCTGTTGGGGTGGACGCCCACCTGGGCGAAGACGGGCTCATAGGTGTGGGCGAGCTCGACGGCCTGGTGGGAGGTGGCCACGTCGATGGCCGGGTTGATCAGCAAACGCACGTGGGCCTCCAGGGCCCGCCGGATCACCTCCTCCCGGTCCTCGTCGAACTGGTGAAAGTTGAGATGGCAATGGGTATCGACGAACATCATGGTGCCTCCTTGTGTCAGGCGTCAGGTGTCGGTGAGAACGTCGGCGCTGTAGGTGCAGCTTGGCCTGACGACGTGATGCGTGATGCGTAACGTCACACGTCATTCGTCATGCGTCATGCGCTGAGAAGAAAGCCGGCACTGCTGGCGCACCTTGGCTTGGTGACGTAATGCGTGATACGTGATGCGTAACTTAAGGCAAGGTTGGCTCTGTAGCGATAATCTTGTGCTCGCACCATCCCCGCACGGGGCTAAAGACCCCGTGCTACATCGGGCAAAGGCCGCTTCCAGCGGCCTTAAGGGAGCCCCCGGCCAAGACTTCCGAAGTCTGCGAGACTTCGGAAGTCTTGATGGGCCTCGGCCTGACGACGTAATCCGTGATGCGTAACGTCACTCGTCATTCGTCATGCGTCAGGCGCCGGTGAGAAGGTCGGCGCTGCTGGCGCATCTTGACGTGATGACGTGATGCGTGATACGTAATGCGTGATGCGTAATGCGTAACTTGAAGACAAGGTTGGCTTTGTGGCGATAGCCTTGTCTCTACGTCAACCAATCACTCGTTACTCCGTTACTCGTTACTCACGATGTAGCGTTAGGCCAATCCCGTCCCCACGCCATCCCTTTAATCGTTAATCGTCAATCGTTAATCGTTGTCTTCGCTCCACGTCTCGAACGGCCTGGATGAGGAGCAGGGTGAGCCGTTTCGTGTCCCAGCCCTCCTCTTCCTCCACGAGGACGGGCCCCACACAGGAGGGGCAGCCGTGCTCGCACTCGCATGAGGACACCCGTTCCTGGGCCGCGGCAAGGAGTTCGTCGTGGACCTCGTACAAGCGCTCGGCCAGGCCGATGCCCCCCGGCACGTTGTCGTACAGGGTGATGGTGGGAAGCCCGGTGTGGGGGCTCTGGACCTCCGCGATGTGGCCCACGTCCCCCGGCGCGGCCATGACGAAGAGGGGAGCCAGGGCCGCGATGGCGTAGGCCAGGCCGCTGAACCCCGTGCGCAGACGAACACTCGTCTCGGCCAGGCGATGACAGCGGGGACACAGGGTGATCAGGTTATCCAGGCGGTTGGCCTCCTTATACGCCTCGTTCTCCCCGGGGACGTAACCGAACGTGCGGAAGGGACGGATGTGGTGGACGTGCAGGGGACGCTCGGGAGTATCCGGCACGCCACAACGCCGACAGCGGTATCCGTCCCGCTCCAGGGCCCGACGGCGTTGCACCTCCCAGTTGGGCCCGTAATCCTCGATGGGATCGGAGCGCCACCCCCCCTGCTCCCGCAGCACATCCAGCACCGAGGGCTGGAAGACCATCCAGTAGCCGACGGTCTCCAGGGTATAAGGGGGAGTATCGACCTCCCCGTAGCCCAGGGTCTCGTGGGTGTACCAGCGGACTTTCCGATATCCCACCACCTGAGTCCGCACCCGCACAGGACCGCGCGCGCGGATCGTCCCCCGGCGTTCCTCCTGGGCCTCCGTTGCCAGCACGGTCAGGACTTCCTGGGTGATGGGCTGGGTGTAGTAATCCAGCGTGGCCTCGGTCACCCGAGCCCATCCGGCCGTCCAATCCACCTCCCTCACGAGGTACGAGACGCCCTCGTGCAAGTACACAGCACCGGGGTGGACCAACCGAGGCGCGGACAGGGCGTCCACCTCCCCCAGCGTGCGCAGTCCCCCCTTCTCCTCCACCTGGATGACGACCCGATCCGCCGCGGCGGTGCGCAGGGAGACGTCGGCCGCGGGATAGCCCTCCCCCACCCAGTGATACCGCTTCCCCGCGCGGTGAGCCTCCCCCCACTCCACCAGGTGGTCCAGGATCTCCCCTGTGGCCTCGGCCGTGCCCAGCCGTTCCCCCTCGGCAAAGGGGAGCTCGAAGAGGGCGCAACGCACGTGGTCCACGAGAACGTAGACGTTATCCGCGGCCAGGAGGACGTGTTCCGGGCGGCCCGAGAGGATGAACTCCGGGTGGTTGACGATGTACTGGTCCAGCGCGCCGGCCCCCGCGATGAACACCCCTACCCCTCCCGTCTCACGCCGTCCGGCCCGACCGAACTGTTGCCACGTGGCGGCCACGGAACCGGGATACCCCACGAGGAGGGCCGCGCCCAGTGCGCCGATGTCCACCCCCAACTCCAGCGCATTGGTCGCCACCACCCCCCGCACACGCCCCTCCCGCAGTCCGGCCTCGATCTCCCGTCGGACCCGGGGCAAATAGCCCCCCCGATACCCCCGCAATGCCTGGGGATCGAGACCGTGGCGGGGCGCCTCCTCCCGCAGGTACGTGAGGAGAACTTCCACGTGGCGCCGCGAGGTGGCAAAGGCCACCGTCTGTACCTCATGACGGAGGAAGTGCAGGGCCATCCGCTGGGCCTCCAGGAGGGCGCTGCGACGCACGCCAAGGGCCGGGTCGACCAGGGGAGGATTGTAGAAGATCAGGGTGCGGCGGGGCTGGGGAGCCCCATCCTCCTCGATGAGATGGGGCTCCCGGCCGACGAGCTGACGGGCCAGATCCATCGGGTTGCCCACCGTAGCCGAGGTGAGGACCCAGGCGGGACGGGCACCGTAAAAGTGGGCAACCCGCTGTAACCGGCGGAACACGTTGGCCACGTGGCCGCCGAAAATCCCCCGGTAGGTGTGTACCTCGTCCACAACGACGTAGCGGAGCCCTTGCCAGAGATGGGCCCAACGGGTGTGATAGGGTAATATCCCCCGGTGAAGCATGTCCGGGTTGGTGATGAGGATGCGGGCCTCCCGACGGATGCGTCCGCGTTCCGCGCGCGGGGTATCCCCGTCGTACACCCCCACCCAACGCTCCCCCTCCACCGCCTGCAACCAGGGGAGCAGATGCCGATACTGGTCCCGGGCCAGGGCCTTGGTGGGGAAGAGGTAGATGGCCCGGGATAGGGGGTCGGAGAGGAGCGCGTGGAGGGTGGCTAACTGGTAGACGAGGCTCTTCCCCGACGCGGTCGGGGTGGTGAGGATGACGTCTTCACCGCGCAGGGCGTGGGAAAGGCCCCGACTTTGGTGGCTGTACGGGCGTGCGATCCCCGAGGCCTCGGCCAGGGCCCGCACGCGGGGGTGCAAGGTGGACGGCCAGGGACCGTAGCGGGCCGGACGAGGGGGCAGGACCCGCCACGCGGTGACGTGCCGCATGAAGCGCTTGTCCTCTTGCAGGGCCCGCAAAGCCGTGTCCAGGGACATCTTCAGCTCACCGAATGGCCGGGCGCGCGCCTCGGTCCACCGGGTTAGCGGACGATGAGGATGGGCAGGGTGGTGCGCCGCATGACGTCATCCACGGTGCTGCCGAAGAGGATCTCCAGGAAACGCCGATGACCGTACGCGCCCATGGCGATGAGATCGCTGGAGGTCTCATCCGCGGTTTCCAGGATGACTTCCGCGGGATGGCCCGAGCGGAACAGGGCCTCGAACGGGACCCCCGCCTCCTCCAGGTGCCGCCGGGCCGCCTCGAACGCGCGGCGCCGCCCTTCATGCCCATCGTCGACGGTGAGGAGGATGACGGCCCGGTCCCGGTGACGGGCCAGCTCGATGACCACGTGCAGGGCGTCCTCGGCCCGCTCGCTCCCGTCATAGGCGACGAGAAGGCGACGCAACGGCCGCGCCTCCCGCTGGACGCCCAGAACGGGAACCGGCGCGTGGCGCACAATGGCCTCGAAGGAGGAGCCCAACAGGGGACCGCCGACGCGCGCGCCCGCGCCCTTCCTCCCCATGACGATCACATCCGCGTGTCGCGCCCGCTCCAGGATGACCCGGCTGACGTTCCCCTCCTCGAGCTCGGTCTGGCAGGGGATCTGGGCTTCGGCGCAGCGGGTTTTCGCGTGTTCCAGAATGGCCTCACCCAGCGCGCGCAATCCCTCGGTCACCTGCGTTGCCCACTCGACCCAGGCCGACCCCACCTCCGGGGCGAGGGACGTAGGAAGCGCGGCCAGGATGTAGGGCAACTTGGTCAGCCGCGCGTCGATGACGTGCAGGACATGGACGGTACTGCCCAGGTCTTCGGCCAGTTCCAGGGCTTGCTCCAGGGCGGCAAAGCCGTATTCCGACCCATCGACGGCCACAAGGATGCGCTCGAACACGGTCTACTCCTCCTTCCAGTGGCGGATGACGAATTCGTGCCCCAGACGGCGGAAGCGGGACCAATCCTGCCAGGCCGGAGGCACGTGACGCAAGGCCTCAGTAATGCGGGGCAGCTCCTCCGGCAAGACCCAGCGGAACGCGCTGATCTCCTCCTCCGCGTCCTCGGGCGCCACATCCTTCGAGTGGGCCCGCACCCAGTACACGTAACTGGCAAAGGGCACATGCTTTTCCCCGAAGAGGATATCATAGAGGAGCACACCCAACAAACGGTGCTCCCCCACGTTCAACCCCGTCTCCTCCTTCACCTCCCGGCGCAAGGCGTCCTCCACCGATTCCCCGTTACGAATCCCCCCGGTGGGGAGGCGAAGGACGCCGGGAGGGTAGAAGCGCTTCGTGTGGAGGAGGATGCGCCGGTCCGGGGCCTGGAGGACGAGGAGGACCTCCGCCCGGCGCATCGTGCCGATGGGCGTCCGGCCCTGGACGAAAAAGGCCTCGGACACGGGCAGGGTCACCGATTCCACGGGAAAAGGACCGTACAGACGGCGCAAGGTTTCCAGCTCATCCGGCTCGATGGGGTGATATGTTGTCATCGGTCTCTCCCGAACATGAGGATAGCCCCCCTACCGGTAGAGGATGCGCAGCCGCGGGCGCACTTTGGCCGCCAGCCACTCCCGGGCGGGGAATGTCAGGGAGAGGGGGAGATCCCCTTGCGCGGTCAGGAGCACCCCCAGGTTCGTCTCGGGGTGGGCCACCCACGTGCGCACGGCCTCGGTCACATCCACAGCGACCCATCCCGTCCGCTGCGTGATGACCTGAGAACCGACCCGCTCCCCCCGGTCCCCCGATCCGCTCGCTCCCACCCCTTCCCAGGGCTGAGTGGCGGTCGCCTGCTCCCATGTAGCCTCCCCTTCGGACCAGGAGCGGCGCAGGGTGTACGCCTCAAGGGTCACGGGGACGAACGCGCTGCGGTCCATGAGGAAGAGCTCCACCGTCGCCCGGACAACGTGGGCCTCCCCCGACAGGGGCAGGGAGGAGAAGCGGAGGAGGGTGACGGCATCGCCCTGGGTGCGGATCTCGAGGAGGGCTTCCTCGCCCAGGGGCGTGCGGGGTTGCCAGCGGCTCAACGTGGTATCCCGCGTGCCCGTGTAACTGCCGATACCGTCCTGAAGGACCACTTCGTGGAGGACGTACGTGGGCGTCGGGGTGGGTGTGGAGGTGGGGGTAAGGGTAAAGGTGGGCGTAGGGGTGGCCGTAGGCGGCAGGGTTCCCGCCAGCAGGGTCAGAGGGGCCAGATGGGCGTTGGGGTCGATGGTGGAATACCCGGCCCAGATGAGGTAGCTATCCCAATCCCCCCCGTCATCGTCGTCGTGAATGCCCCAGGTGAAGGCCAGCTCCCGCCCCGCTTCAGGACCCAACACGTTGAGGACGGGCCAGGGGACTGCGAGTTCCACCAGGTAGCCACCGGGGACGGGTCGTACCGCGTGTTTGACCCCGTCGGGCAACACGCGCGAGCCGAAGTCGGTCGCCCGCCCGTCCACCACCAGGGTGATCTGGTGGAATCCCTCACCGGCATGTCCCGGAACCCCGTCGATGGCCAGTTCCACCCCGTCATCCCGCCACACGTCGATACTGTCGTTCCCCACGAGCACGTCATCGATGATGTGGGCCGCGAAGTACAAGTATTCCCCGTCCCAGGCACTCCACAGCCATCCCGAAAGGTCCGTGGCCGACGGCGGCTGTCGGAAAAGGGTATCCGCGTTCCCCGCGCTCAAATAGGCCACCGGATCCCCGGTCCACTCGTTCAGGATCCCGTCGACGACAACAGGGGTGACCCGCACGGGCACGTACACGTGCTTAGGCCCCGGTGTGGGCGTGGGCAACGGGGGCGTGGGCGTCATGG
>WGAA01000169.1 GCA_015489285.1 Anaerolineae bacterium
GTTCGGGGATGTCCCGAACGAACGTGAAGAGGCCGAAGGGGTCACTGCTCACCAGGCGGACGGGGCCCAACCGGTACACCCCCCGCATGAGGACGAGGGTGCGCACGTACCAGCGAAAAGCCGCGCGGGGGCGCAGGCCCATGACAATGCGGCTCACCCGATGAAGGGGCAGGGTGGACGCGTCGTGGACCTCCACCCACCACTTGGGGAGCAGGCTGCGATTGCGCAACGTCACCTGCTCCTCGAACATGTGCCCCACCTGGATGCGCCGCGTGCGGGGACGCCGCGTCAGGGTGAGCCAGCGCACCTGAAGCCAGGCCAGGGCAAGGGCCATGATAAAGGCCCCGCTGATGACGTACGCCACCTGGTAGAGGAGGCGGTCACCGGTGCGCACGGCCAGGGACCAGGCGATGAACGCCGCAAGGATGAAAAGAAGGGCATGGCGGCGATTCCGGTTCTCAAGGGGCGGCATCGGGTCCCACTCCCCCGGGGACCGGGACGATGCCCAGGACCTCCCGGATGACGTCCTCCTGTAGCGTCTGCTGAATGCGAGCTTCCGGCGTCATGATGAGACGATGGGCCAGCACCTCCACGGCCACAGCCTTCACGTCGTCGGGGAGGACGTACGTCCGTCCCTGGAGCGCGGCCCAGGCCCGGGCCCCCTTGAAGAGGAACAAACTCCCTCGCGGGCTCGCCCCCAGGTAAACGGAGGGATGACGCCGGGTGGCCCGCACGATGTCCACCACGTAGGTCTTGATTCGGTCGTCGACGTACACCTCCCGTACGGCCTCCTGCGCGGCCAATATCTCCTCCCGACTCACCACGGGCCGTACGTCCTCGATGGGATGGTGCTGCCGCTGACTCTCCAGGATGTGGACCTCGTCCGCCCGGTCGGGATACCCCAGGCGGAGGCGCATCATGAACCGGTCGAGTTGGGCTTCGGGCAGGGGGAAGGTGCCCTCGTATTCGATGGGATTCTGGGTGGCCAGCACGAGGAAGGGGCGGGGGAGCCGGTGGGTTTCCCCCTCCACTGTAACCTGTCGCTCCTCCATCGCTTCTAAAAGGGCGGCCTGCGTTTTAGGCGGCGCCCGGTTGATCTCATCGGCCAGGACGATCTCGGCCATGATGGGGCCGGGCCGAAACTCGAACTCTTGTGTCTTCTGGTTGAAAATGGAAACCCCGGTCACGTCGCTGGGGAGCATGTCCGGGGTGAATTGAATGCGCCGAAAGGTGCATCCCAGGGAGGCGGCCAGGGCCCGAGCCAGCATGGTCTTGCCCACGCCGGGCACATCTTCGATGAGAACGTGGCCCTCGCACAAAAAGGCCACGAGCAACTTCTCGATGACGGGGCGCTTGCCCAGGATGACGTGCTCTACGTTCTCGATGACCCGACGGGCAAAGGTGTGAACCGGCTGTGCCTTCATGGCCCCTCCCTTATTCGAGCGTCGCAAGGCCGGACCGATGGGTCCAGACTTCCGAAATCTTGCAGACTTCGGAAGTCTGGGGAGCCCGGCCTGTCGGGATTCGCACGGCAGAAAATCCGGGGGCCTTTAGGTGAGGGCACAATGAGGTTACCCACGGTATCCCTTTAGCCCGTGCGTAAGGCCCCATGCACTTCCGAACGTTCCCGGATCAAGTCTAACCGCTTTTCGGCGAGAGGCCAAGTCGGGGTATAATGAAAAGGTAGAGGCGGGCATTCCACCAAGGGGCCCACCGCAAGGTAAGGAAGAACAATGCCCACACGGGATGTGCAAACACTATCGGATCAAGAACTCTTACAACGGGTCGCGCAAGGGGACGAAGACGCCCTGGTCGCCCTCTACGACCGGTACGGTCGCCTGGTCTACTCCCTGGCCTACAAGATCCTCCAGGACCACCAACTGGCCGAGGAGGTGACCCAGGATGTGTTCACGAACGTGTGGCGGGCCGCGGCATCCTTCGACCCGAAGAAATCCCGCTTCACGACCTGGTTGACGTCCATTGCCCGGAACCGGGCCATCGACCTGTTGCGGCGGCGGCGAGCCCGTGGCCTGACCGGAGGCCGCGAGACGGAATTGAACACGGCGATCACCCGCGCGGATGAACGGCTCTCCCCCGAACATCACCTCCAGGCCCTGGCCGTGCGTGAAGCCCTCGAACAACTCCCCCCGGCCCAACGGGAAGTCCTGGAGCTGGCCTACTTCGGCGGCCTCACCCAACGCGAGATCGCGGAACACCTGGGCATTCCCCTGGGGACCGTGAAGACGCGCGTCCGCCTGGGGATGCTCAAACTGAAGGAACTCCTCAGCCCCCACGGTCCTCCGGGCAACGGCCGATCCGGACAGAAGGAAACAAACGCCCTCGAAGAACAATCCAAGGTCCGGAAAAAGGGCGTATGATATGGGCGAAAGTACACACCCCGAGGCACATACGAGGACAGAATGAGCCGGGAAGAACATGATATCGTTCTAGAGCTTCTACCCGCTTACGCTCTGGACGCCCTCGACGAGGAGGAAAAAGGCCGCGTCGAGCGCCACTTACGCGTGTGCCCCCGCTGTCAAGCCGAACTGCGCCTGCTGAAAGAGACCGCCCACCTCCTGGCCTACACCGTGCCCCTCTACGACCCACCCTTCCACCTGCGGGAACGCATCCGCCTTCTCGTGGCCACGGGTCGGCCTTCCCACGACGTGAGCCCCCGCGGCGGGCTCAAAGGGGTGGTCCGAACTGCTGTGTGGGCGCGCCCCACCCCACTGACCGCGCTCGTGCTCATCCTGTCCCTCATCACTCTGGGCTTGTTCTCGTGGAACATCCACCTGAAGGGAGAACTGGCCAGCCTGCGGGATGAGACGGTGGATGCCCATGAGTTGGGGGAGGTCATGCTGGAGTACGTGGAATCCCCCGACAATTACGAGCTCCACCCCATTCAGGCCACGGACGCGTCCTTTCCCGCGCACGGGATCATCCTGAGCGACCGCCTGCGGCGCCGCATGATCCTGTTGGCCAAAGGGCTCCCCCGCCTGGAGAACGACGAAGCCGCCTACATGGTGTGGATCCAGGACGAACGGGGACATGCCATTCCCATTCGGGCCTTCCACTGCGATGAACAAGGACGGGCCGTCCTCCTCTTCACCCTTCCCAAAGAACCGCAGGACATCGTCGAGATCGGTGTTTCCATTGCCCAGGGCAACCCCCCGATGACGCCGGTACGCCCCGTGCTGGATGGGAAATTGCGATGAATTACGCGGATTACACGCCCAGGACGGCCGCCGACATCGTCCGCATCCGGCGTCGCATCCGGGAAGCCGGTGTCCCCCCTAAAGTGACGGACCGAAACGTGATCCTGGCCACGTGGAACATTCGCATGTTCGGGGACGTGTATCCCCATTTCGAGGAGAACCCCTACTCCCCCAAGCGGAACCTGCGCGCCATCGCCATCCTGGCCGAGATTATCTCCCACTTCGACGTGGTCGCCATCCAGGAGGTGCGCCGGAACGTCAACGGCCTGCGCACACTGCTGGACTTCCTGGGCCCCCACTGGGGCGTCATCCTCTCCGATGTGAACGAAGGTCACGCGGGGAACTCGGAGCGTCTGGCCTTCGTGTACGACCGTCGCCGTGTGAGCGCGTCGGGGCTGGCGGGAGAGCTGGTCCTCCCCCCCGAGTGGGGCACACAGGCGCTGCAACAGTTCGCCCGCACGCCGTACGCGGTCTCCTTCCGCGCGGGGGACGCAGCCTTCATCCTGGTCACGGTCCACATCCGCTACGGTTCCGGGGATCCCAACGAACGGGTTCCCGAGCTGGAGGCCTTTGCCGATTGGATGGCCCGCTGGAACGAGCAGAACACCCGCTATCACGAGGACATCATCGTCCTGGGGGACTTCAACATCGACCGGCGGGGGGATCCCCGTTTCGAGGCTTTCACGTCACGGGGGTTGAACGTTCCTCCCCAGTTGCGGGATGTGTCCACCAACCTGGCCACAGGGGGAAAGGCAAAGCATTACGATCAGATCGGGTGGTTCATGGGGGATCTGCGCATGGAATTCACCGGTCGGGCGGGCACGGTGAACTTCGCGGGGGCCGTGTTCAAGGAACTCCCCCTGCGCAGCATGTCCTACCGGGTCTCCGACCACTTGCCCCTGTGGGCCGAATTCTCCACCGACCGCTCGAAGGAGCACTTGATGGAGATCCTTCAGCTGGACCCCTGGGCGCCGGACCCCTTTGCCGCGGTCCCCGATTGATCGTCCCCGGGGCCGGCCGCGCCGGGCGGAGCGACCTTGGGCAGCGCTCGGACGTGAACATCCGCGACGCCGGGACAGGCCAAAAGCTCCTCCCGCAGCTCCTCACACCATCCTGTCGAGTGGTTGGGAAACTCCATCTCCACCCAGCCGCCGTTCTGGGGAATGAGCAGCCGATACCGATCCTCCCCTTGATAGCGGCGCAACAGGGCGAGGAGTTTCTTCAATTGCTGCACGTCCTTCTTCTCGTTCCCCGTCCGTCGGATGACGATGCGGATCTCGTAGGTGTAGCGGTCCCGCTCCTCCTCGGAGAGGGGAGGGGAGGTGTTCCGGTTGACGAAGACGGGCTGGGGATAGGTGGACGCCGTTGATTCGGCCGCGATGGGAGGGGTTTCCCGCGTTTCCGGGGTGTCCTCCTCCGCCTCCGATTCCCCCTTGTCCTCGGACGCGGTCAACTCGTCCAGGGGATGGGGGCCCATCGGTGGGGGCAGGACGGCCTCTTCCTCCTCCTCGTCGAACGTCTCCTCGTCGAACGTTTCCTCCTCGGGGGGCTCGATGACGTCGGCAAGCACCTCCATGAGGAGGCTATCATCGGGGACGAGTTGGTCCACGTGGGTGTAGACCGCGTCGGCCAGCAGGTTCACGTTCGCGCCCCGCAGGTCCACCTTCCCGTCCACGATGACGACGGTGTCCGGGACCCAGGTCTCCCTGGTCTCCTTGTACAGGCGGGGGAAGACGACGACGTCCAGGGTCCCGTGCATGTCCTCCAACGTGACGAAGGCCATGCGGTCCCCCGATTTGGTGTAGATCTCCTTCACACTGTGGATGAGCCCGCCGGTGCGAATCCGACGGCCGACGTAACGCTCGTCCAGCAGGCCCGCGTATTGGGTGATGTAATCCCTCAGGTTGATGTCCAGTTTTTGCAGGGGATGGGCGGTGACGTAGACGCCGAGGAGTTCCTTCTCCCAGCGCAGGAGTTCGCGCTCGGAGGGAAGTTCGATGTCGGGGAGCATGATCTCCGGACCGGGGTTTTCCTCCTCTTCCCCCAGGAGGTCGAAAATGGAGATCTGGCCCGCGTCCCGGTTTTTGTGGTGGTTGGCGCTGTAGGCCATGATGGTGTCCAGCGCGGCGAGGATGCGGGCCCGGTGGCCGAAGGAGTCGAACGCCCCCACCCGGATGAGGCTCTCCAGGGCTTTCTTGTTGACCTTGCGCAGGTCGACCCGGCGGGCGAAGTCCTCGAGGGAGGTGAAGGGCCCCCCGGCCGCGCGGGCCCGAAGGATGACTTCCACGGGCCCCACACCGACGTTCTTCACCGCGGCCAGGCCGAACCGAATGGCCGAACCGGGCGGTACGGGGAAGGGGTATCGAGTTTTTTGTTTCAGCTCCCCCCGTTGGGGCGCGTCCTCGGGAAGCTCTTCGATGGAGAAGGCGAGTTGACTCTTGTTGATGTCCGGGGGGAGGACTTCGATGCCCATGCGCCGCGCTTCGGTAATGAAGTTCGTCACCTTGTCCTGGTTGTCCAGCTCCACTTCCAGGAGCGCGGTCATGTATTCCACCGGGTAGTGGGCCTTGAGGAACGCGGTCTGCACGGTGACTTTGGCGTAGTCCGTGGCGTGGCTTTTGTTGAAGCCGTAGCGGGCGAAGAACTCGATGTCGTTGAAGATGCTTTCCGCCACCTCGCGGGAGATGCCGTTGGCAACACAGCCATCGACGAACTTCTTGCGGTGGGCCAGGAGTTTGTCCTCCAGCTTCTTGCCCACCGCTTTGCGGATCATGTCCGCTTCCCCGGGGCGGTACCCGGCCAACTGGGTGGCAATCTGCATGATCTGTTCTTGGTAGACGATGATGCCGTAGGTCTCGGCCAGGATGGGTTCCAACTTGGGATGGCGGTAGGTGACCTTTTCCTTCCCGTGCATCCGGGCGATGTAATGGGGAATCTGTTCCATGGGCCCCGGGCGGTAAAGGGAGATGAGGGCGATGATGTGCTCGAATTTTGTGGGCTGCATTTCCCGCAGGATTCGCCGCATGCCCTCGGATTCCACCTGGAAGACGCCGGTGACTTCACCGGAGGAGAGGAGTTTGTACGTCTCCGGGTCGTCCAGGGGGATGTTGCCCAGGTGCCAGCGTTTGCCGTGCCGCTCGGCGATGAGGTCGGAGGCGCGACGCATGATGGTGAGGGTGGCCAGGCCGAGGAAGTCGACTTTGAGGAGGCCCAGGGATTCGAGGACGCGCATGTCGAATTGGGTCATGGCGCCGGCCGCGCCCTCCCGGGTAGGACGGTGCAGGGGGGTGTAGTTCACCAGAGGTTTGTCCGAGATGATGACCCCCGCCGCGTGGGTGGAGGCATGTCGCGCCAGCCCTTCCAGGTGAAGGGCAATGTCCAGCAGCTCCCGGTACTGTTTCTCCTTGTCGTTCTTGGGTTGTTCCCAGATGGCTTTGAGCTCGGGGACTTTTTCGATGGAGTCCTTGAGTTTGACTTTGGGACCGAAGGGGACGAGTTTGGCCAATTTGTCCACTTCGGGGAGAGGGACGTCCAGGGCCCGTCCCACGTCCCGGATGGCCGCCCGCGCGCCCATCGTCCCAAAGGTGATGATCTGGGCCACGTTGTCCTTGCCGTACTTGTCCACCGCGTACTGGATCATTTCCTCCCGACGGTCGTCGGGGAAGTCCAGGTCGATGTCGGGCATGGAGACGCGCTCCGGGTTGAGGAAGCGCTCGAAGATGAGGTGGTAACGCAAGGGGTCGACGGAGGTGATACCCAGGCTGTAGGCGACGATGGATCCCGCGCCGGATCCCCGCACGTTCCACCAGATATCCCTCTTCTTGGCGTACTCCACCAGATCCCAGACGATGAGGAAGTAGGCGTCGAAGCCCATCTGGTGGATGATGTCCAGCTCATGTTCCAAACGCCCTCGCACTTCCGGGTCGTCGGCCCGATCCCCGTAGCGGCGGCGCAGGCCGATCTCGCAGAGGTGCCGGAGGTAGGTTTGGGGGGTGTGACCCTCGGGGACGGGGAAGTGGGGCAGGTGGTATCCCGCGTACATGGCCTCCAGGTCCAGCTCGCACATTTCGGCGATGAGGAGGGTGTTGTCCAGGGCTTCGGGGACTTCGCCGAAGAGTTCGGCCATTTCGGCGCGGGATTTCAGGTAGTAGCTCTCGTCGCTCATGCGCATCCGGGTGGGGTCCCTGAGGGTCTTCCCCGTCTGCACGCAGAGGAGGACGTCGTGATAGCGGGCGTCCTCCCGTCGGACGTAGTGGACGTCGTTGGTGGCCACGAGGGGGACGCCGTATTTGCGGCTGAATTCGATGAGCTTGCGGTTGAGTTCTTTGAGCCAGGGGATGCTGTGGTCCTGGAGTTCGAGGAAGAAGGCGTCGGGGCCGAAGACGTCCCGATACCAGTGGATGGCTTCGATGGCTTCCCGCTCCTTGCCCTGTTCGAGGAGGCGGGGGATTTCCGCGGCCGCGCACCCGCTGGTGGCGATGAGCCCCTCCGCGTGCCGGGCGAGGAATTCCTTGTCCACTCGAGGTTTGTAGTAGAAGCCCTCGAGTTGGGCCGCGGTGGCAATTTTCATGAGGTTGAGGTAGCCCGTGCGGTTGCGCGCCAGGAGGAGGATGTGGTAGGGCTTTGCGTCGAGCTTGGGATCCCTATCCTGCATGCGGCGGGGGGCCAGGTAGCCCTCCATGCCGATGATGGGCTTGATGCCGGCCTTTGTCGCGGCCCGGTAGAAGTCGATGACGCCGTGCATGACGCCGTGGTCGGTGAGGGCAAGGGCGGGCTGCCCCAGTTCCACGGCGCGGGCCACCAGCTGTGGGATCCGGCTCAAACCGTCAAGCAGGGAATATTCCGAATGTACGTGCAGGTGAACGAACGCGTTTTCCTTCATCGTTGTGGGGCGTTAAGCATTGGGTCTTCAGATGACGGCTGACTGCCTTTGGACGACCGCGGATAGCGATGGCCTTACGATACGGGGTTGAACGATGGGTGTCAAATCCGGCGGCCGGGAAAGAGGGAGCACCTCCTCCCCCGTCCGGCGCATGCTCCCCTAGCGCTATCCCGCTATTTATATACCACGTTCCTTGCGGATGGGCAAGGTGGAAGATGGGGGCAGGGGCTGGAG
>WGAA01000170.1 GCA_015489285.1 Anaerolineae bacterium
CAAACGGTGGTCGCCGGAGGACTGCTGGACCAATCCGCGAGCTGACGGGATCGTTCGAGGGCCTCGGGCGTCCCGGCCGGGGAGGCGTCCGGGGCCCGTGAGCGCACGAGCGGCATCCTCCCCGTCGCCCGGGGAGACCATACCATCATCCCGTTGCCCCGCGTACACGGGAGCACAACGGAGGGAACATGAGCAAGCGATATCACATTTGGACCATCGGTTGTCAGATGAACGTGGCCGATTCCAATCACGTGGCCGCCCACCTGGACCGGTTGGGGTATGAGCCCGTGGATCGGCCGGAGGACGCGGATGTCATCGTCCTCAACACATGTGTGGTGCGCCAGAGCGCGGAGAACAAGGTCGTCGGCAAGTTGGGGGCCCTGAAACCCCTGAAGGAACGACACCCCGACAAGGTCATCGCGCTGATGGGGTGCTTCGTCGGCATCAAACCCAACCCCAAATTGCAGGAACGCTATCCCTGGGTGGATGTGTTCATGCCCCCCTCCGAGCCCGCCCCCCTGGTCCACTACCTCTCCCGGGATGTGCAGGACGCGGAGGACCGGGCCCATGAGCGGGAGGCCACGGAGAGCCGCTGGCGGTTGCAGGATGCCCTGACGACCCAATCCCTGCGCCACCTGGCCCTGCACGGGGACGTCCCCGTGACCGCGTACGTCCCCATCGTGTACGGCTGCTCCTTTGCCTGCACCTACTGCATCATCCCCTACCGTCGCGGCAAAGAGCGCAGCCGTCCCCTGGAAGAGGTGGTGGCCGAAGTGAAGGACCTGGTCGCCCAGGGGGTCCGGGAGGTGACCCTGCTCGGGCAGATCGTGGACCGCTACGGGTACGACTGGGGCGGGCGCCCCGACCTGGCCGACCTGCTCCACGCGCTCCACGACATCGAGGACCTGTGGCGTATCCGCTTCCTCACCAGCCATCCCAACTTCCTCGACGAGCGCATCCTGGACGCGGTGGCCACCCTGCCCAAAGTCATGCCCCACATCGAAGTCCCCGTCCAGGCAGGGGACGACCGGGTCCTGGCCCGCATGCGTCGGGGGTACACGGTGGACGATTACCGGCGTCTGGTGCACCAGATCCGGGAGCGGCTTCCCGATGCCGCCATCCACACGGACATCATCGTGGGGTTCCCCGGGGAGACGGAGGAGCAGTTCATGGGCACCTATCGCCTCCTGGAGGAGCTCCGTTTGGACAAAGCCCACCTGGCCCGCTACTCCCCCCGACCCGGCACGGTGAGCGCCCGCTTCATGGAGGACGATGTGCCGGAGGAGGAGAAGCGCCGTCGGCACCGCCTGTTGGAGGCCCTGCAGGAGCGCATCCAGCGGGAGAAGAACCAGGCCCTCCTGGGGGAACGGGTGCTCATCCTGGTGGAGGGGAAGCGCAAGGGGAAGTGGGAAGGCCGCACCCCCCAGAACAAGATCGTCTTCCTGGAACACCCCGAGGACCTGCGGGGCCACCTGGTCGAAGTGGAGATCACCTGGGCGGGGCCCTACAGCCTCCAGGGCCGCCTGGTGGACGTCAAGCGCTAAGAGGCCCGTCCCGCGGGCGGGGAATCCTCCAGCAGTACCCCTTGAATGTCCGGGGGATGGGGGAACTCGAACAGGGGAACGCGGAAGGCCTGCCGCAGGGATTCCACCCGTTCGCTCACCCGTCGCGTGTACTCCCGCGGCGGATCCCGACGGGTGTACCCCCGCCGGTACGCGGGGACCAGCCGGGGGTAATGGGTCCGCAGGAAGGCGAACCACGCCTCCCGCGTGTCCTCGTACAGGCGGAGGGGTTGGAAGAAGGCCAGGGGAAGGTCCCACGCCTTCAGGGCCCGGAAGTAGGCTCGGAGCGCTTCCTCCCCGTCGGTGATGCCGGGAAGGATGGGGGCCAGGGCAATGGCCGTGGGAATGCCCCGTTCCCGCAGACGATGGGCGACCCGCAGGCGCTGGTGAGGCCCCGGCGTGTCCGGTTCCAGCCGGTGTGCCACTTCCGGGTCGACGGTGGTTATGGAGAAGATGACCGCGACGCCGGTACGGCGGGCGGCTTCGGCCAGGAGGTCCGCATCCGCGAGGACGAAGGTGTTCTTCGTCACGATGGTAAAGGGGGTGTAGAACTCGGCCAGGGCCCGGATGATCCCGGGCATGAGGCGATAGCGCCCCTCCAGGGGTTGGTAGGGATCCGTGGCCGTGCCCACGGACACCCGTTCCCGGCGCCAGGAGGG
>WGAA01000171.1 GCA_015489285.1 Anaerolineae bacterium
ACGGGGGTTCGGGGGCCGTTCACGCCGGAGGAGCTGGCGGAGCACCAGGATAAGCATCAGGCGCCGCCGGAGGTGTTGCGGGCGTACGCGCAGGGACGGCCTTTGTACGCCTGGGAGTTGGCGAACGCCCGCAACACCTCCGGCGGCGCCTGATGCTTATCCTGGTGCTCCGCCAGCTCCTCCGGCGTGAACGGCCCCCGAACCCCCGTGATCTCCACCGAACCGATGACCTTCCCCCGGCTGATAATCCCCACCCGACCCCTAACACGCGTCGGATGCTTCCGGATCTCCCACCGCTTCTTCCCCTCCACAATGAGCGTCGCGTAGGGCTCCCGCACCTTCAAGCCCCGCTCCGGCCACTCCTCCAGGGGGAAAAAGGTGCCGTATCCCACCACGTACACCCCATCCGGCTCCAGCGCCGGCAAGATCTCCTGCCGGTGTAACACCAGGAACAAGGTGATCCCCTGCTCCCGGGCCAGCGACGCCAACCGCCGAGCCACCCGCAACGCGGTCGGCGTGTCCAGGTGGGCCACGAACTCGTCGATCAACACCACATTGGGCCGATGCGCCAACACATACGCCAAGCGCGCCCGCTCCTTCTGCCCCGTCGACAACTCCCGGTACGGCGCCCGGTACAACACCGCATCCGAAATCCCCGCATAATTCAAGATCTCCACCGCCAGCGCCTCATCCCCCGTGATGCGGTACAACACCTCGGCAATGGGAGCCTCCCCGAACTCCGGCTCCAGCTCCCCCGGCAACAACGCCTGAGCCCGAGCCCCCTCGGGAACCTCGATCTTGCCCCCGTCCACCTGATACAGGGGATCCTCCTTCCCCGTCAGGGCACCGTACAACACCCGCAACAACGTCGTCTTCCCGCTCCCCGACCCCCCGATGATCACGTTGACCGTCCCCGGCGCAAAGGTCGCCGTGGCCCGACGGATCACGTACTTCTGAATCACCCGGTAGCGCACACCAAAGGCCTCCAGCAAACGACGCACCGGCTCCGACAGGTCCTCCACCGTCAACCGGTTCGTGTACCCCTTCTGCACATCCTCCAGGCGAATGGGACCGGGGAGGCTCGGCCGCGCGTCGAACCGCGGGCGGTACAACCGGCCCCCGTGCTCCCGGGCCACCGGATCCTCGGCCAAAAACCGCTCGATGTACTCCCGTGCCCGCTCACTCAACGGGTAGTACAGCACCGGCCGCCCGCTTCCCGTATCCCACAGGTAGATGAACCCCACCTTCTCCATGAAGGGATTGTACCGGGCCATCATGGCGATGGTCTCCACCGCCTCCTTCTCCACCCGCATCTCCGGGACCCAGCGCTCCCGCATCCAGTCGAACAAGGTCAACACCGCGCGCTGGCCCAGCCCATCCACCCGATAATCGGGGTGAACGACCACCCGGGCCAGCCGGGAGACGGGCGAACGCGCCTCCCGCAGCGCCTCCTCCTGAACCTCCCACCAGGACCGCCCCTCCCTCCCCTTCGGGTGGAAGGGATGGGCAAACCACTCGGGCGGGAACACCGCCTGCCGGATGTTCTTCTGAATCCGACCGTCGGGCAGCCGCCGGTTCATCAGGGGGATGGGAGGGTCCACCCGCACGTACGCGACATAACGGGGCTCGTACGCGGCCCCGGAGAGGAGCTCGAAGACCAGGAAACGGGACGCGCGCGTGGCGCTCTTCAGGTCGTGAAACCGCATGGGTCGGCCACACCGGGGACACGTGGGACGCACGTTGGCCTCCTGGTACACGTCGCACTGCTCACAGTACCACTCGGCCAGCACCTCCTCGTCCGACGCGTAATGGTACTGCTCCAGCTCCACGATGGCCTCATAATCCCGCTCGTACCGGGCCTCCCGGGCCAGCAGGTGGTACGTGTAAAGGACCTCCCCGGAGAGGGGAGCCTTGCGCTCGTGGACGTACTCCCGCCGGAAGGGGGGCCAGAGGAGGAGCCCCTTCCGGCTCAGGCGATAATTGTCGAAGGTGATCGCGTGGGGACGCTCCAACGTCAGCTCCACCTGCTCCCCCACCTCCAACCACTGGGCGACCGTCCCCGGCATGGGCAGCCGATACGTCCGCCCCTCCTCGTCCCGAACGCGCACGAACCCCGCGTACCGGTAATTCGCCCGCTTGATCTCCTTCTCCTCGACCGTGACACGCATGTGCTCTACCTCCCAAATAGGGGAAACCGGGGCCCCCATTCCCAATCCCCCTTCTTTACCGGATGTGGTAAAATAGGACGACAAGCGTTATATCAGCATAGGAACCGTCCTGCCCAAAGGGGAGGGGACCCATGAATATGCCGACATCCACATGCCATCCCGTTCGCTGTGGGCTCGCCATCCTTGTGACCCTCACGCTCGCCCTTATAATAGCCCGACCCGGAGGATATGCCCAAACCCCCAGCGCGGTCATTCAGGGCCGTGTCTGGCAGGACGTCAACGGCAACGGTCACCCCGATCCCGGGGAACCGGGCATCGCGCACGTGGAAATTCGCCTGTACCGGGAGGAACCCACTCCCTTCAGCATCATCTACACCCAGGCCAACGGGGAATACCGCTTCGAGGGGCTCCCCGCGGGCACGTACAGCGTGCGGGAAATCGACCCCGTGGGCTACACCTCTACCACCGCGAACACGTTCCAGGCGGCCATCGGCGAGGGCCAGGTCCTCACCGTCAACTTCGGCGACATCCCCATCACCCTCCTCACCCCCACAGCC
>WGAA01000172.1 GCA_015489285.1 Anaerolineae bacterium
CCCCCGTGTTGGTGAGGGAATCGCTGAGATACTGACCTGCGTCGAGGACCCGATACGCGCGGCGCGCGTTGACTTCGCCATACCCGGAGCGGAAGTCCGGCCCCGGGTCGTCCACGTCGTCCGCGGTGTCCATCAGGATGGCCCGCAGGAGGGTGGCCGGGGGATCGGCACCGCCGTGCTTTGCCCGGTACACCTGGGCCAGGATGGCCAGGATGCCCACAACCTTGGGGGAGGCATAGGAGGTCCCTTCTTCCCCCTCGATGGTCAGGTGGGGGAGGATGCGGCCGTCGTACGCGGGGCCTTTGCTGCCCCAGTCGAGGACGTTGTCCAGCCGGTCCGCGTTGTGGACGATGAGATGGTTCTTGTTCTGCTTCATCGCGCCGGTGATGTTGCCCCAGCCGGTGAAGCCGTCATACGGGGGATAGCCCTGGGCACCGCCCACGTTCCCCGCGGAGTAGGAGACCATGAGCATGGGATACGTCTCCATGCGCAGGTCGTGGTCCCGAGCCGCCTGGTTGTACCCGCCTCCCACGCCGAAGCCGTAGGAGTGGTTGGTGTACAACGCGTGGTCGGAGTTGTAATACCCCACATAGTCGGGGTCACCCGGAACGCTGAGGAGGGTGGCTCCCCAGGCGTTGTTGCGTTCTGTGGGATCGTAATTCCCCGCGCCGCCCGCGTTGCGCAGACAGCCGACTTTGTGGTGTCCGACGTCACCGCTCATGTACTCCCGCAGCCGGCCGAAGTAGTCCAGCCCGTCCCCTGCGGTGCCCCCTTCACCGACCGCGATGGCCACGCCGTCCCCGTTGTAGTTGAGGCCGCCGTAGCCGCTGTTCAGGTAATCGGCGCGTCCGACGCTGTTGTGGTAATAGGCTTCAGGGGTGGGGTCGGCGCCGCCTTCTTCCAGGAAGGTGGGACGTTCCTGGAGGGCCGGGCCGATGAACTGGACGTAGGGACGCGCCGCGACCGCGTCGATCTTGCGCGCGTCGACGCGCACGTCCATCTGGTGGGAGTAGTCCCGATGGGCCACGACGGTCGCGCCCAGCGCTTCCAGGTCGGCCCGCACGTGGTCGGGGTCGAGGGGCGCGTAGTAACTGATGGTCAGCAGGACGTCCCGCCGCCCTTCCAGGCGGACGTCATCCCGCCAGGGGAGGAAGTCCGGTTCGAAGCGGAAGGGGTCGGTCACCCGGGCGATGGTCGTCACCCGGCCCGCCAGTTGGGCGAGGTCGAAGCGGGCGTCGATGACAGCGAAGTAGGTGTTCTCGGGCAGGTAATCCACCAGGTAGAGCCCCTGCTTTTCCCACGCCTTGCGCATCTCGTACGTGGGCAGGGTCTTGAACTGGATGAGACGGAAGTACTTGCCGTCGAACATTTCCTTGGGTGCGGGATGGACGCGGTCCGGCGGGATCGTCGGCAACCGGACGTCTCCCGTCACCAGGTGCACGGGACGGACATCCTCGTTCCGCGCTTGGGCCCCGTGGAAGAGGGCCAGGAAGAGGAGGAGGAAGACGAACAGGGTCAGGATGGAAAGGGATCGTGTGCGTTTCATGGTAATGCTCTCACCTCGATGTGACTTAATGAGGCGCGCGTCGCGCCCTGTGGGAAGACTCGGCCTTCCGGAAAGATGGGTGCTTAGGGTGTTAATCCTTTACCGGTCCGGCAAGACCCACGCAGGCCTACATCCGGACCTCATTGTCTCGTCGGGGGGAGACAAGGGGGTTTATATTCCAGATCTATGGAAAGTGCAAATGAGAGGATAACGAGTAACGGAGTAACGAGTAACTGGATGGCGCTGGAAGACAACGATTAACGATTGACGATTAACGATTAAAAGGGCCGGCGTGAAGACAAGGTTATCCCTACCGCGCCAACCCTCCTGCCCAAATTACGCATTACGTTACGCATCACGCATTACGCATTACGCATCACGTCACCAAGCCAAGCTACGCCTCCAGCGCCGACTTTCCTGCCGGCGCCTGACGCATGACGGGTGACGAATGACGACCGACGACCGACCAACGACGAACGAAAGGATGGCGCGGAGACAAGATTGGCCCAGCCGCGCCATCCTGGCCCCAAGTTACGTATTACGCATCACGCATCACGACTAACGAGTAATTGGTTGGCGTGGCAGCAAGGTTCTCGCCACAGAGCCGAGCTTGTCTTCAAGTTACGCATTACGCATCACGCATTACGCATTACGTCACCAAGCCAAGCTACGCCTCCAGCGCCGACATCCTCACCGACGCCCGACGCATGACGCCTGACGTCGCGCCTCACGTTTTTGCCGCCGACTCCGGAGGTCGTAGAATGGGGGAAGGAGGAGGGATATGGGACAACGTTCGGGTGTGTTGCTGTTGCTGCTGCTGGCGGTTGGAGGCGCGTTCCTCTGGCCGGTGTATCGGGCCTGGCGGGCCCAGTTGGGCGTCATCCCCCCCGGGGTGACGCTGGGAGGCCAGAGGATAAACGGGCGCACCCCGACGGAGGGGG
>WGAA01000173.1 GCA_015489285.1 Anaerolineae bacterium
CCCTCCGCGAACCGCCCCCTCACGTGCGGGTGGAAGGCCTGCGTTACGTTTACGACGATGGGACCGAGGCGTTGCGGGGGATCGACTGGGAGGTGGCGCCCGGGGAATTCGTGGCCCTCGTGGGCGCGAACGCCGCGGGCAAATCCACCCTGGCCAAACACCTGAACGGTCTCCTCCACCCCACCGAAGGTCGGGTGCTGTTGGACTCGGTGGACACTCGGTCCCGGTCCGTCGCGCAGTGGGCCCGGCACGTGGGGTACGTCTTCCAGAACCCCGACCATCAGATCTTCGCGCCCACGGTGTGGGAGGAGATCGCGTTCGCCCCCCGCAATTTAGGGTGGCCCGAGGAGGCCACACGGCGGGCCGTGCAGGAAATGCTGGAAGTGTTCGAGCTGACCCCCTGGGCCCACACGCCCCCCGCGGTTTTGGGAATGGGCTTGCGCCGCAAGGTCGCGCTGGCCTCCGTCCTCGTCGCCCGGCCCCCCATCCTCATCCTGGACGAGCCCACCGCGGGGCTCGACGGGGCCTCCGCGGCGGAGCTCATGAACCGGGTGGCCGCGTTCCACCGGGCGGGCCACACGGTCATCCTCATCACCCATGATATGCGCCTTGTGGCCACGTGGGCCCCCAGGACGACCGTCATGGCCGACGGGCGCATCCTTTTCGACGGGCGTCCACAGGACCTCTTTGCCCGGCCCCACGTGCTGGAACGGGCCCATCTCGTCCCCCCGCCCATCGTGCGGGTGGCAATGGCCCTTCAGGCGTGTGGCTTTCCCCCCGGCGTGCTCGACGTGGACACGTTCGTGGAGGCGTTCGTTGCCCTGTACGGGGAGGGGCACCATGATTGAGTTCGACCTGTACGTGCCCGGCGATTCCTGGCTTCACCGCATGGACCCGCGGGTCAAGCTCCTCTTCACCCTGGATGTCATCCTCTTCCTCTTCTTGTGGTTTTCCCCCGCGGCGGTGGCTACCGTGCTGGTGGGCTTGCACCTCCTCCTGTGGCGTGCCGGTGTGCCCTGGCGCCGGATGGCGTGGGTGTGGTGGATGATGGCGCCCCTCTTCGTCATGGTGCCCCTGGCCTGGTTTCTCTTCCAGCCCGTGGGGGAGGTGATATGGTCCTGGGGGATTTTGCGCCTTTCCTGGGGAGGGCTGTGGCACGGGATATGGGTGGTGTTGCGCTTGAACGCGCTGGCCCTGGCCGCGTTCGCCTGGCTTTTCACCACCGATCCCGCGCTCATCTTGCGCACCTTCCTCGGCCTCCGCATGCCGGAGATGTTGGCCCTCACTCTGGCCCTGGCCTTGCGCTATCTCCCCGCGATCGCGGGCCTTTACCTCCAGGTGCGGGATGCCCAGTACGCGCGGGGGTTGAACCCCCACGAGGGACCCTGGTGGCGACGGGTGCAGCGACGTCTCCCCGTGCTCGTCGCGGTGGTCATCGGGACGTTGCGCCTGGCGCAGAACCTGGGGTGGGCTCTGGAAACACGGGGGCTGGGGGCCACCCTTCCCCCGGGGAAGAAGCGCACCGTATGGCGTCCCCTGCGCCTTTCACGTGAGGACAAGGTGAGTTTGGTTGCCCTTCTGGGTATGGGTATGATAATAGGGTTGGGGAAGTGGTTTATCAGGAGGTAAGGTATGACCATGCAGAACCGGTTGCCTGCTGCGACCACGTGGCATTATCTGGCGACCATCGACGTGAACGAAGGGCGCTTGCGGGAGGCCCAATCCAAATTCCGCATGGCCCTTTCCATCCAGCAGGAATTGGGGGATGTGGAAGGGGAGGCGAACACGTTCGCCAACCTGGCCGCGCTGGCCACGGAAATCGGACGGGGGGAGATGGCCTTGCGCCTGTACATCATCAGCGTCCTCCTCATGCGGGACATCTCCCATCCCAACCTGCCTCAGGTGGAGCGCGCGGCGAACGAACTGGCCCGAGATCTGGATTACGGGGAACGGGAGTTCACCCGACTCATCGATGAAGTCATCGAAGCCTATTACATGGACCGGGGGTGGGGCATTATCGAGGAGGCCTTTGCCAACGCGTTCTGGTCGACGTGGGAATAGATGAACGTTGCCTTAGTCCACGATTGGCTGAATCAAATGGGCGGGGCGGAACGTGTCCTGGAGGTCTTTGTGGACATGTTCCCCTCCGCCCCTGTGTACACCAGCATCTACGATCCCAAACGGGTCTCCCCCGCGTACCGCTCGTGGGATATCCGCACTTCCTGGATGAACCGGCTGCCGGGGGTGGGCAAGCACCATCAGTTGTACCTTCCCTTCTATCCCCTGGCTTTTGAATCCTTCGACCTGTCGGAATATGACCTGATCATCAGCAACAAGTCCGCGTTTGCCCACAGCATCATCCCCCCGCCCCACGCGGTGCACATCAGCTACTGCCTAACGCCGACCCGTTTCCTCTGGCAGTACACGGCTTACCGACGCCGGGAGGGGATCGGCCGGGTGGCCAACGCTCTGTTGCAACCCATCCTCACGTGGCAACGGCAGTTCGACCGGCTGGCCGCGGACCGGGTGGATTACTTCATTGCCATCTCCCGGGAGGTGCAGCGGCGCATTCGCCGGTATTACCGTCGGGAGAGCACCATCATCCATCCCCCGGTGGACACCCAACGCTTTCGGCCGGGCACCCGTCCCCCGGGCGATTACTACCTGGTCGTCTCCCGGCTCATCCCCTACAAGCGGGTGGACCTGGCCGTGGAGGCGTGTACCCGCCTGAACGTCCCCCTGGTGGTCGTCGGGGAGGGACGGGATCGGAAGGCGCTGGAACGCATGGCCGGGCCCAATGTGACCTTCCTGGGGTGGGTCCCCCACGAGGAGCTGGTGGAGCTGATGCAGGGGGCGCGGGCCTTCCTCTTCCCCGGACTGGAGGATTTCGGCCTGGCTCCGGTGGAGGCGATGGCGTGTGGCCGTCCGGTCATCGCCTACGCGGGGGGTGGGGCGTTGGACACGGTGGTGCCCGGGGTGACGGGGGAGTTCTTCTACGAGCAGACGGTGGAGAGTTTGATGGCCGTCTTGCAGGATTTCGACCCGGCACGGTATGATCCGGATGCCTGCCGGACCCAGGCCGAACGGTTCGACGTTTCCGTGTTCAAGGAGACCTTCATGGCCTTCATCTCCCGGGTCGTCGAGGAACATCCCGGTGGCCGGTGAGAGGCCGATGGCCCGGTCTTCCGGTTTCTCGGGGCAGAGAAACTCCTCGCGTAAGGAGGTGAGAGGGTGCATACCTTATCCGTCCTCCATCCGGGAGGGCGTTATCCCATTTACATAGGGGATGGGCTGCGCCATCGCCTGGGGGAATTCTTGCAGGATCGGGCGTTGACGCGGCTGGCCTTCGTCGTCACCGATGAGCATGTGGCCCCCCTGTACGGGGAGGATGTGCGCCTTGCCCTGGAGGCGGGAGGCTACAGGGTTCACACGATTGTCCTGCCCGCGGGGGAGCAGTACAAGACGTTGGACACCGTGCGTCGGGTGTACGATGCCCTCCTCGAGCAGGGGGTCGACCGGTACTCGCCCCTCATCGCGCTGGGGGGTGGCGTCATCGGGGACCTGGCCGGGTTCGTTGCGGCGACGATATTGCGGGGGATCCCCCTCGTCCAGGTGCCGACGACCCTGCTGGCGATGGTGGACGCGAGCGTGGGGGGGAAGACGGGGGTGGACTTGCCCCAGGGGAAGAACCTGGTGGGCGCGTTCAAGTTCCCCCGATTCGTCCTCGCGGACACGGAGACGCTGGCTACCCTGCCCCCGGAGGAGCGGGCCGCGGGGATGGCGGAGACGATCAAGCACGCTCTCATCGCGGACCCCGAGTTGCTGGAGTGGGTGGAGAGGGGGACGTTTTCCTGGCCCGACATGGTGGCTCGCTCCGTGTCCGTGAAGGTCCAGATTGTGCAGGAGGACCCGTACGAGGCCGGTCGACGGGTTTTGCTCAACCTGGGGCACACCTTTGCCCACGCGCTGGAGCGGGTGAGCGGCTACCGGCTGCGCCACGGGTTTGCCGTGGCCCTGGGCCTGGTGGCCGCGACGCTCCTCGGGGTGGAGCTGGAGGAGACGGCGCCTTCCCTGGTGCGCCGGGTGGAGCGGGTGTTGCGCGGGGCCGGCCTGCCCACGCGCTGGTCCGACATGCCCGAGCTGGGGGCTCCGCCCTCACCGGAGGCGGTATGGCAGGCCATGGGGACGGACAAGAAGCGGGTGGGACGGCAGGTGCGGTTCGTCGTGCCCGCGGCCCCCGGTCACGTCTTCCTGACCGGTCGGGTGCCCAAGGAGGCGGTTCTCGCCGCGTTGGAAGGGATTTTGCAGTAGGGAATTCGAGGAGAGGGTTATGAGCGTCATTTCCGCGATTTGGGATGCTTTTTACCAGACCTTTGGTGTGCGGGCGATATGGGCGATTCTGGTGTTACCGGCGCTGGTCGTCGGCTTTACGTTGCACGAGTACGCGCACGCGTGGATGGCCGTCCGCCTGGGCGACCCGACGCCGAAGTTGGACGGGCGTTTGACCTTGAACCCGCTGAAGCACTTGGACCCGTTGGGGACGTTGCTGGTCTTCATCGCCTTCATCGGGTGGGCGAAGCCGGTCCGCTGGAACCCCTTGTACTTGCGGGTGCCCCGACGCGTGGGGGTCATCCTGGTGGCCGCGGCGGGACCGGTGAGCAATCTGCTCCTGGCCCTGGCCGCGCTCCTTGTGGTCAAGTTTTTCCCCTTCGTGCTGGACCTGTCCCTGGGCGGGATGTTGAGCATGGCGAATCTGATAGGGGTGTTCATCACCTTCAACGTGATCTTGTTCGTGTTCAACCTGATCCCCCTGCCCCCGCTGGACGGGTTTTCTGTGCTCGTCGGGTTGGCCCCCCGCGCCTGGGAGCCCCTCATCCTGTTTCTCCACCGGTACGGTACCCTGTTGCTCCTCGCCCTCATCTTCTTTGGCTCGGGGATCATCGGTGCCCTGGTCAACACGGTGATGGGCGTGCTCACCGCGGTGGTCCTGTGAGGGGCGCGTGAATGTGGGGACGAGTGAGGTACCGCCTCTGGCAGGTGTGGGCGGGATGGCGGGATCGGGTGACCGCGGCGGACCGGGAGGAGGTGCGACGGTGGCTGCCCCCGGCCGCGTACGCGCTGTGGCTCCGCCAGTCCCCTCGGGATCAGGCCCACACGTTGCGGGTCCTGCGCCTGCTCCGCACCGTCAGCGAGGATCCTGTGCTCCTCCGGGCCGCGTTGCTCCACGACGTGGGGAAGGCCCAGGCCCGACTGCGGGTGTGGCACCGGGCCCTGTGGGTGCTGCTGGAACGGTTCCCCCCGCTGCGCCGGAGGCTCGTCGCGGCGCGGGGATGGCGTCGGCCCTTCTGGGTCCTGGCCGAGCATCCTCGCCTGGGAGCGGAGTGGGCCGAAGCGGCAGGGTGCGCCCGGGAGGTGTGCTGGCTCATCGCGCATCACCAGGACGAGACGCCCACCGGGCCGCCGGAGGATATGGAGCGCTTGCGGCTTCTCCGGTGGGCGGATAAGCGCAGTTGATGGGGAGGATGACTATGACTAAACCCGTCCGATTGACGATCATCGGCCTTGGCCGTACGGGGTTGGGCCTGGGCATGGCCCTCAAAGCCGTCGCCGGGGATCAGATTCACATCGTCGGGCACGACAAGGACCCGGAGCGCACTCGCGTGGCTTCGCGCAGGAAGGCCATCGACAAGGGGGATTGGAACCTGCCCCGGTCGGTGGAGGAGGCGGATCTCGTCATCCTGGCCCTCCCCTTTTCCCAGGTGCGGGAAACGCTGACGTTCATCGCGGAGGCCCTTCGCCCCCAGGCGGTGGTGACGGATACCGCGGCGTTGATGACGCCGGTGCTCCGCTGGGCGGAGTCCATCCTCCCCGAGGAGGTGCACTTCATCCCCGGCCATCCCATCCTCCGCGATGTCATCGGGGACGATGAGGCCGTCTCCCCGGACATGTTCCGCGACGTCATCTACTGTGTGGGGACGACGGCACAAGCCCACCCCCGGGCCGTGAAACTGGTCAGCGACATGATCTCCCTTATCGCCGCGCGTCCCTTGTTCCTCCAGCCCGAGGAACACGATGCGCTCATCGCCGGCGTGGAGCAGACTCCCCAGGTCATGGCCCTTGTCCTCCTCCACGCGCTCACCCGGTCGCCCGGGTGGAAGGATCTGCGGAAGTTGGCCGGCGCCCAGATGGAGGCCGGGACGTACATCGCGGTGGGGGATGCCGAGGCGCTGGTGGATATGCTCCTGGCCAACGGGGAACACCTTTTCCCCTGGCTCGAAGGGCTGGAGGCCCACGTGCGCTACTGGCGTCAGCTCCTGGAGGAGGGGGACCGGGATCGGGTGGTGGAGCACGTGCGCACGTTGCAGGAGGCCCGCGAGGCGTGGATCCGCGCGGCCCTCGAGGGACGATGGGAGGAGACGCCGCGGTCGGGGAAGCGCTTTTCCCCCTGGGATTGGTTGTTCGGTGAGAGTTTTACCCGACGCTGGCGAGGGCGACGGGAGGAGTGACCGCGTTGCGTGTGCTGGCCATCGCGCCCACGTCGTTCTTTGCCGATTACGGATGCCATGTGCGCATCTGGGGGCACTTGAGCGCGCTCATCCGACGGGGGTATGAGGTCCGCCTGGTCACGTATCCCTCCGGGCGGGACCGCGCGCCCGTCCCCACGGTGCGTCCTCCCCTGTTGCGGCGGTGGCCCGTCCAGGTCGGCTCGTCGTGGAAGAAGATCGCGCTGGACGCGGTGTTGGGGCCGATGGTCTGGTGGGAGGCGGCCCGCTTCCGTCCCCATATCGTCCACGCGTTTCTCCACGAGGGGGTGGCCCTGGCCTTGCCCCTGCGCGCGGCGGGGATCCCCCTGGTCTTCGACTATCAGGGAAGTCTTACCGCGGAGATGACGACCCACGGGTTCCTCTCCCCCGCGTCCCCGCTGCGCCTGTTCTGGCGGGGGTTGGAGCGGTTTTTGGACCGTCGGGCCGATGTGATCCTCACCTCCACCGCGCACGCGCGGGATGCGCTCCGCGCGCGGGGGGATCTTCCCCCCCATCGGGTGCTCCTCCTCCCCGATTCGGTGGACCCGACGGTGTTCCGCCCGCCCCGCCCCGAGGATGCGGACCGGGCGCGCGCGCTGCGCGAGCGCTGGCGTCTCCCCCCGGACCGTCCTATCGTCGCTTATCTGGGCCTGCTGGCCCCTTATCAGGGGGTGGATACGTTGTTGCAGGCCTTCCGCTTGCTCCTGGAGGAGGCCCCTTCGCCCCGGCCGTTTTTGCTGCTCATGGGGTATCCCTTTCTCGAGCGTTATCGAGGGGTGGTGGAGGCCTTGGGGCTGACGGAGGATGTGCGGCTGACCGGTCCGATCCCGTACGATGAGGCACCCCATTATCTGCGTCTGGCCCGGGTGGCCGTCGCGCCCAAACGCCCCCTGTCCGAGGGGGCGGGGAAGTTGTTGCCGTATATGGCGACGGGGTTACCCGTGGTGGCGACGGATACGCCCGCCCACCGCGCGTATCTGGGCGAGGAGGGGTATTACGCGCGCGCGGACGATCCCCGGGATCTGGCCCGGGCGCTACGGCAGGCGTTGAGCGATCCGCACGCGGCCGCGCGAGGCCGGGCGTTGCGCCAACGGGTGGTGTCCCGCTACACGTGGGAGCACGCGGGGGAGCGGATCGAGGCGGTGTATCGAATGCTTCACCCGTGAGGCCCGACGGGGATGTCGGACCTCACGGGGACGATGGCTATTCTTCCAGGGGCTCCCACCGGTCCTGGACCCGCTTCATGACGTCGGGCATGGTGGTGTATTCCATTTCCTCCAGGGGGAGGCGGTGGGGTTCGAAGGGCCCGTGACGCCGCAGGTAGTCGGCCACGATGTTCGCCTGACGTCGGGCTTCGTCGAACGCGGGATCCGCGAAGAGGTCCGCAGGCCCGATGAGTTTGCCCCCCGCGAGCTGGAATCCCAACGCCACGACCCGAGGCGGACCGTCGAAGCGGGTCGGTCGGGCGTCCGCGACGGAGACGGGCATGAGGGGGCCGAAGTGGGAGCCGCGCATCCAGCCCTCCACGATGTGGGGGAAGGCGAAGGGTTCCAGGGCTTCTCCCACCGCGGGGAATTGGCTTTGTGCCCGCACGATGAGGACCGGGTCGTCCTTCCCCACGTAGTGTCCGGCGATGAGGGAGAGTTTCTCCGTGGAGGAGACGGCCGCGATCTCCCCGGTCGTGCGGCTGAAGACCCGTTTCACCGCGAAGCGTTCCGGCGCTCCGATGAACATGAGCAGGTCGTATATCTCCTCCGGCGCGTCGAAGTAGATGCGCTTGTGTTCGATGACGTCGTGGACTTCGAAGCGGAAGCCCTGGTGGAGTTTGGGGGAGATGACGAGCCCGGCCGTATTGAAGGGGTCGGCGAACATGCGGTAGAGGGGGAGATTCCAGGCGCCGGCCGACGTCTTGTCCGCCATGAAGATGATGACGGGTTCCGAGGCCCGCTCCACGAACGCCATCTCCGCGACGCCGGGCCCCATGCCCTTGACGTTCCCCGAGAAGGCGTCCGAGAGGAGATCCTGGCCCGCGCCGTAGAGCTTCAGTTCCTGGGCGACCTGGGTGGCCGCTTCGAAGGTGCGCCACGCCAGGCCGTGGATGTCCGCGTTGTCCTCGCCCTGGGTGTGGGTCATGATGAGTTGCAGGTCGTCCCCCACCGCGGTCACGTGGAAGTCGATGAGGAGTCCCTCGTCACGGGCCGCGGTGAGGACGTCGCGGGCTTTTTCCAGAAGTGCGGGGTGAATCTGGGAGTGGCCGACGAGGCCACCGATGTCCGCTTTGATGACGCTGAGCGTGATTTCACCGGTCATGGTGACACCTCCTTTGCGCCGTTGCAAAAGGATGTTTTACTCCGGTGCCCTGTGAGCACCTGTCCCCCGTGTGTGGTTGTTACCCGATGCCTTCGATCTCCCGGGTACGTTGGATCATGCGTTGACGCAGGTCGTGTAGGGCCGGGCTGATGCGCACGTCATAGTGGATGTCCTCGGGTACGTGGATGAGCCGTAAGGGGTCGGGGAGGGCGGCCAGTTGTTGGGCCGCGCGCTCCCGGATGTGGGAGAGGGAGGGGAGGTCTGTGACGAGTTCGCCGTCACGGATGATCTCTTGCAGGAGGGGAACGCCTCCCGGAGGCGCGGGTTCATCCGCGAGGGTGATGAGGTCGTGGTGCATGCGGCCGTTCTCGTAGAAGCGGTAGACTTGTTTGCGGCCGGGGAGGGTCACTTTGCCCGTGCTGAGTTTCATCTTCAGGCCGGCTTCGTCTTCCACGAGTTTGTACACCCCACCCACGTAGGGAGCATCCACGGATGTGCCCATTCGTGTGCCTACGCCGAACGCGTCGACGGCCGCGCCCGCGTTGAGCAGCTCTTCGATGCGGTATTCGTCCAGGTCGCCGCTGAGGAAGATGCGCACGTTGGGGAAGCCGGCTTCGTCCAACATGCGCCGCACCTGGCGGCTGAGGGTGACCAGGTCCCCGCTGTCGATGCGGACCCCGCGCAGTTCGTGGCCCCGGGCCCGAAGTTCTTTGGCGACGATGATGGCATGGCGGGCCCCCTGGAGGGTGTCGTAGGTGTCGATGAGGAGGACCGCGTTGTCGGGGTAGTCGGCCGCGTAGGCCCGGAACGCGTCCAGTTCCGTGGGGAAGGACATGACGTAGGAGTGGGCCATGGTGCCGGTGATGGGGATGCCGAAGAGGTGACCGGCGACGACGTTGGATGTGGCCACGCACCCGGCGATGTAGGAGGCCCGAGCAACTTTGATGGCCGCGTCGGTGCCGTGGTCGCGGCGCGGGGAGAAGTCGGCAACGCCCCGCCCCTGAGCGGCAATGACGACACGCGCGGCTTTAGTGGCAAAGGTGACGTAGGCGTTGACGGTGTTCAGGAGGAAGGTTTCCAGGATTTGGGCCTGGATGCGGGGCGCGGTGACGCGAAGCACCGGTTCGCCGGGGAAGAAGACGGTGCCTTCGGGCATGGCCCACACGTGTCCCCGGAAACGGAAGTGCCGCAGGTAGTCGAGGAAGGCGTCGCTGAAGATGCCCTGCTCGCGCAGGTAGTTCAGGCTTTCCTCGGGGAAGCGCATGTGCAGCAGGTAGTAGACGACGGGTTCCAGGCCCGCGTTGAGGAGGAAGGCTCTGTTGGGCGGCAGGTGACGGACGAAGAGGTCGAAGGTGGCCCATTGGTTCATCCCGTGGCGCAGGTAGGAATCGGCCATGGTGAGTTCGTACATGTCGGTGAACAGACCCATCGTGTCCGGCGTGAGCCATCCGAATCGGGGTTCCATGGGCCACCTCCGTGGTTTAGTTTCCTTTACCTTCCAGCTCTTCCAGCCGTTTTTGCCACTTTTCTACCAGCCGATTGTACACGGCTTCACTGATCTGTCCAGTTGCCAGCTGTATGTCTAAGCTGTCCAGGAGTTCCCGGATTTCCTCGGGGGTCTTGGGGGCCCGAGGAGCGGCAGGTTGGGATGAGGGCTGCTGTTGGGCCGCGCCGAGGGCTCCGGCGATCATTTGGGCCATGCCGGCTCCCATGCCCATGCCCGCGCCCAGGCCCACGCCTGCGCCCGTCATGCCGCCTCCTCCTTCGGTCCCGGCCGCGATTTCCATGGCCCGGGCGGCTTTCCATTGCAGGTATTTGGTCATGTCGCCGATGGCTCCCATGGCCGCCCGCTCGCTGATGGCCTTTTCCGTCTCCTCGTCGGGGGTGATGGCGACGAGGCGGACTTCTTTGAGGCGGATGCCCCGGCGCTTGAAGTCCTCTTCGGCACGGGCGCGCACGGCCGCGGCGATTTCGTCGTACAGGCCGGGCAGGTCGAAGAGGCCGACCTTCGTCTCCCCCAGGATGTCCATCAGGCGGCTGACGAGGGTGTGGCGCAGGTAGTCCTCAATCTGCCGGCTCTCGTAGAGTCCCTGTTGCCCGACGATGTTCTCCACGAAGAGGCGAGGGTCTTCGATCTGCATGGCGTAGAGTCCCCGAGCGCGCAGACGCACGTACCCCAGGTCGGGATCACGGAAGGGGATGGGTTGGTCCGTGCCGAATTTGCGGTCGGGGAATTCCCGCAGGTTGACGAAGTAGACTTCTGCGGTGAAGGGGGAACGGCCGTCGAAGAGGGATCCCAGGAGGTTGACGAGGAGGGGGATGTTGGCCGTGGTGATGGTGTGGCGTCCTGGGCCGAAGACGTCCAAGGCCTTGCCGTCGCGGAAGAAGACGGCGGCCTGGGATTCCCGCACGATGACCTGGGAGCCGATGCGGAAGTCACCGGCCCCGTGGGGCGGGAATCGAAGGACCAGGTCGTTGGGCCCCATATCGGGGGCTTCGATAACGTCGAATACTCTTGGCATGGTAGGACTCCTTTCTTTTGGGTTGGGTAGATCGGCGCTGTAGGGGCAACTTTGTCGTCAATCGGTACTATGGGATGCGTAATGCGTAATTCGTAATGCGTAACGTCATTCGTCAGGCGTCATGCGTCAGGCAGCGGTGAGGACGTCGGCGCTGCAGGCGCATCTTGGTCCGGCGACGTAATCCGTGATGCGTGATGCGTAACTTAAAGACAAGCTTGGCTCTATGGCGATAACCTTGTGTCCGCGCCGGCCCTTTAATCGTTAATCGTCAATCGTTACTCGTTACTTTCCTCACCAACCTATCTCGTTGGTTGTAGGTGTTTAGCAGGTCGGTGATGGCGTCGTAGAGGGCACGGAGGGCCGGGCCGAAGGTGTCCGGGGATTGGGATGCCGTTTCCCGGGCCCGTTGGACGAGTTCGTTCAGCCGGGGCAATTGGGAGAGGATCTCCCGGTCGAAGCGGATGAGTTCGTCCAGTTCCCCCTCCTTGACCTGTTCCAGGTCGAAGAGGGGCCGATAGCCGTAGGCCGCGCTCCGTACTTTGTCGATCAGGAGGGTAAGACGGCTGTTGATGCCTTCCAGTTCGTTCATCCAGCGGAGTCCCCCGGTGCGGAGGGCGGTCCGTTGGATGTCGCTGACCGCGTTGCGCACGTGTTCCAGCTCTTCCATGAGCTGTTGGCGGATGCGTTTGTCCACCTCTCGTCGTGTTTCCTTTGCCCGGTAACCCGCGATGCCGGGCAGTTGGGAGAGGAATCGTTCTATTCCCCGATCGTTCACCATGTCCTCCTTTCCTTGGGTTGACTATTCCGAGGCGCTCGTCGCGGCCGCCGTGGTCGTGCCGTCCCGGTGGACGAAGATCTCCGCGCCACACCAGGGACATTTGACGATGCCTTTGCCCGCGATTTCCAGTTTGCCTCCACAGTTGGGACAGCGTCCGGTTTGCAGGAGGGTGCGGGCTTCCTCCGAGTAGAGGATACCGTCCTCCCAGTTGACCGCGCCGCTGAAGAGGTTCTTGCCCACCAGGCTGCGCACTAGGGCCTCGACTTCGTCTCGGGAGATGTTGAGCTCGATGGCCGCTTCGGAGAAGGAGATCTTCCCCTGGGTCAGGACCATGTTCAGCAGGTCCCGTTCCAATTGGGCCCGAGCGTACTCGGCCCGCTCCGCCTCCCCCCTGCGGACGAGGTAGATCCCCGCGGTCACCAGGGGGGCTACGAGGACGATGAAGACGATGATGACGCCCAGGATGGCCCCGGTGATGGTCGTTTCCCCTGTGTGGACTTGAAGTCCCAGAAAGATGAGGGTCAGGACGAAGGCGATGATGCCGATGAGCGTCAGGAGAATGCCGATGATTTTACCCCCACCTACCATGTTTTTTCCTCCTCGTATTTGAGAGAACCCGCCCGGAGCGGTCCAGACTTCCGAAATCGCGCAGACTTCGGAAGTCTGGGGTGGCCCGGCTTGTCGGGATTTCCGAGCCTCCTCATTATCCTATATACGGAGGGATGACCGGCCCGGGGACGTTTAGCCGAAGCCCGCGCCACCC
>WGAA01000174.1 GCA_015489285.1 Anaerolineae bacterium
ACACCGAAGTAAATATCCCGCAGACCGTACTCCCCATCCAGGTACGCGGACGCGGGCAGAATGAGTTTCTTGTCCTTGAGAATGGCCTCGACCATCTTCGTCACCGCGGCACCGGGGGCGTAGAACGCGCTCCCTTTACCCAGCAACTTCACGATCTCCCCGCCTCCCTTGCGGGTGCGCTCGACAATGGCATCGATGCGCTCCTTGGGCAACAAATGGGTAATGGGGATCCCGGCTACCGTGGAGTACCGGGGCAAGGGGACCATCTCGTCACCGTGGCCGCCCAGGACGAAAGCGTGGGTGTTCTCCACACTCACACCCAACTCCATGGCGATGAACGTGCGCATGCGGGCGCTGTCCAACACCCCCGCCTGGCCCATGACCCGCTCCTTGGGGAAGCCGGTGACCTTCCAGGTGAGGTACGCCATCGTGTCCAGGGGATTTGTCACCACGATGACGATTGCGTCGGGCGCGTACTTCGCGATCTTCTCCGCCACGCTGCGCACGATCTGCGTGTTCACCCCGACCAGATCCTCACGCGTCATTCCCGGTTTCCGAGGCATTCCCGCGGTCACGACGACAATGTCCGACCCTTCGATGTCCGCGTAATCGTGGGTACCCATGACCTTCGTATCAAAGCCGAAAATGGGGCCGGCCTCCATGAGGTCAAGAGCCTTCCCCTTGGGCATATCCCCAACCTGGGGAATGTCCACCAGAACAATGTCCCCGAGCTCACGCTCGGCCATCCAATGGGCCGTGGTGGATCCCACCATGCCCGCGCCGATGATACTGATTTTGTTCAACATCGCTTATCCTCCTCCGTTGGAACTATCTACACGCCCTCACCGATACTCAAATCCCGGCCCGGACAGGCGTCGCCGACACCGAAGATGGGGTCGATGCCGCGTTGACGGTCACCCCATCCGCCTGGAGTACAGGAACCAACGCGGCTATGGCGACCTCCAACATGTCCAGGTCGGGCTCCCGAGTCGTCAGGCGTTGCAACAGCAAGCCGGGTACAATGAGCCACCGCAACACGGGATGTTGCGGTCGCGCCGCGCTTACGCGAATAAGCTCATAAGCCACCATAGCCACAACCGGGATGAGAACCACCCGGGAAAGAAGGCGCAAAAGGACGTTCGAGAAATGAAAGGGGGCGAAGATCAGGATGGAAACCAGCAACACGAACAAGAGGAAGCTTGTACCACAACGCACGTGGAAACGACTGTAATGTCGAACCTCCGTGGGCGTCAATATCGCGCCGGCCTCGAACGCGTTGATCGTCTTATGCTCCGCTCCGTGGTAGGAAAACACCCGACGCACATCGTCGCTCCACCCAATGACCCACAAGTACAGGAGGAAGAGGACCAACCGCACGCCCCCCTCCAAAGTAGAACTCACCCAGGGCGAGGAAATGTTCAACAGACGGACGAGGAACGTGGGGAGGAGGAAGAACAAGCCGATGCCGACCACCAGGGAAAAGGCGATGGTCCCTCCTGCCATAATGCCGGAGAAGCCCCCTTCCTCTTCCCTGCCCTGCGCGGCCGCCTCCTCCTGCAGGGCCACATCCGCGGACCAGATAAGGGCCTTCGTGCCCAGCACCAGGGCGTCCCACAACACGACCAACCCGCGCAGGAAAGGCCAGCGACTCCAGCGAGCTCGGTAAATCGGGGAGGTAAGGGGTTCCTCGTGGACACGAATCGACCCGTCAGGGGTGCGGACGGCAACAGCGGCTTTCGATTGCCCCCGCATCAAAACGCCCTCTATGACGGCCTGCCCCCCGTAATAGAACTTTGACATGGTCTCACCTGTACCCGGGAACCTGAAATCGGGCCTCGGGGTGTTGATTTTCATCCTCGCGCGGTTTATTGTACATGGAGGGGAACAAGCATGTCAATGTAGACGCACGTGGTGGGAAAGAGGCCGCAGCTCCTCAACGTCCCTCGTCCGATGATCCGGCGGAGCGCGTCCGCGGCCGACGCACGATGGCATCGGTCATCCGGGCTACCCGGACCATATAACGCACATCGTGAACGCGAACGATATCCGCCCCCCTGTCGATACCGATGGCAACCGCCGCAGCCGTCCCCTCCACCCGTTCCGCCGGTGGCAGGTTCAACGTGTAACCGATGAAGGACTTCCGGGAGGGACCCAGTAGAAGGGGAAAACCCAAAGCGGCAATCTCGTCCAAGCGGTCGAGGAGTTCCAGGTTCTGCTCCACCGTCTTACCAAAGCCGATGCCGGGATCCAGAATGATCATCTCCCGCGGAATGCCGACCGAGCGGGCGAATTCGACCCGTTCCAAGAGCTCCCGCTTCACATCCTCCACCACATCCTCGTACGTCATCCCCACATATCGTCCCCCCAACCGGGCTTCCATCACCGCGTTCTTCGGCTGGGACCGGTTGTGCATCAAAATGACGGGAACCTGTCGTTCGGCCACCAGTGACGCCATTCGCGGGTCCATGCGCAAAGCCCACACATCGTTGACCATATCCGCACCCGCGTCCAAGGCCGCCTCGGCCACCCCCGCCTTGTACGTGTCCACGCTGATGGGCACATCCGTGTGCTCGCGCAAGGCCCGGATCACCGGCACGACCCGGGCCAATTCCACCTCCTCCTCCACGGGTTCGGCACCGGGCCGGGTCGACTCGCCCCCCACGTCCAGAATATCGGCCCCTTCGGCAACGAATTGCAGCCCCTGGGCCACGGCCTGATCGACCCAGTCGTCCCCACGGCCCAGCACCCCATCCCCGGAAAAGGAATCGGGGGTCGCGTTGATAATCCCCATGATGTACGTACGCTCCCCCCAGCGAAAGACTTTGTCTCGGATGCGCATCTCTCTCATCGTCCTTGAACCCACGGCATAAAACAACACACCCGCATTAGAGGACTTCCTCCATCATCCACCTGGGGGACGGTAACCGGCCAGGGGCCAAAAAAGGCCCCCGTATCGCTCTCCACCCGATACTCGTAATGACTCCCTGGGACAACCTCTCTATCCGCGTATTCGTAGTAAGCGATATGCCCCCTCACAGACTGCCGTTCTACCCACGTAGCGGATATGAGGGCCCACGGTCCCCGTCCTTCACGACGCCACACGCGAAAGCGAGGGGTGGGATTCTGGGAGACATAAATGGACCACAGGAGGGTCACCTGTTGCACCGTGCTCGTCACCTGAAAATCCACCAGCTGGACCACGGTGTGTTCCACGTACCCGAAATCGACGTCCAATCGGCTCATGTGCGCCGGCTTTAGCGTAACACGTACGGGGGAGGGGGACGTACGGGCCCACGCCTCGACCGTTTCCGGCGCGGTGAGGGAATACGTTCCCGGGGCCAGGAATTCCACCGCATACGTGCCCGTTACGGACGTTGTCACCGTCATATCCACCGTGACGCCTATGGAATTGCGACCCGTCACTCGAATGGGAACGTCGGCGACACCGCGAGTTTCATCGGGATCTTTCACCCCGTCCCCATCCCAATCGACCCACACGCGCCCCCCGACACGTCCTACCCCGACCATACCGGCATCCCACGTCATATCGGACATCCCCGCGGTGATCACGATGCTCCCCGTACACCCCGAGGGCGATAGGGCATCGCTATCCTTCGCGTCATCTTGACCCTGGTGAGGCAAGGTCAGCGTCAAACCGGGGAGGGGATGAAACTTCAAGGAGTACGTGCCCGAAGGCACCTCATCAAAAAGGTACTCGCCTCGGTCATCGGTCACCGCTATCACGTCAGGCCGGCCTTCGCACCTCCCGTTGGCATAAAGGTCCACCTGAACGCCCGGAATTCCCACCTCGCCCTCGTCTTGCAGACCGTCGTAATCTGCATCATACCACACCCGATTTCCTATACGTGCCGATGGTGTAGTATAATGGCTCGGCCATGCGTTGGGGGACGCCACCGAAAGCGAGAGGGAAGCGGTAACATTTGTACCGACCGTATCCTGCACTTCAGGCGGTGTTGCAGCGTGGAGGGAGGAAGGGACCAGGGCAAGAAGCCCCACAACGATAATCCCTATACCCCAAAGCCTCAGTCGAATCTTCATGAAATCCTCTATTCGAGATGGACTCGAACCACAGCACACTCTCCAGGTTGCCACAGACCCTGAACGTGGGACCCTAATTGGTACGTACTCCTCAGGTTTAGACGTGGATATTCGTTGATGGTTACAGTATACCATAAAAACCAGGGCGATGTACTTGACAAATTCCTGACAGTTTGAAGGAAAGGGAGGCGGCGTTCCAAAAGTGAAAAGGGACGGCATGGGAAAAACCACAGAGATGAGAAGTGAGTTCCTGGCGCGGTGGGTTGTTCGGGTTCTCCGTGGGGGGGCACTGGTCTTTGTGCTGTTTTACATCATGGTCTTTATCATCGCCTCCCTGAAGCGCATGAGCTACCCGTACGAATTGGAGTGGATCGAGGGAGGGTTCCTCCTCGTAATGCAACGGGTTCTCGGGGGTAAACCCATCTATACCCCCCCATCTTTAGACTATATCCCGTTCATTTATCCTCCCTTGTATTACTACCTGACCGCGGCCCTTGCTCGCGTTGTGGGGGTGAAGTTCCTCGCCCTCCGCCTCGTATCCTTCACCTCCGCTTTGCTGACGCTCCTGCTCATCATGCACTGGGTTTATCGGGAAGGGCGGAGCGCGTTCGCGGCGTTGAGCGCGGCGGGATTTTTCGCGGGCTCCTACCGCCTGAGTGGAACCTGGTTCGATGTGGGGCGGGTGGATTCCCTCTTCCTCTTCTTGCTTATGGCGGGCATGTACCTCCTCACAACAACGACGTCGGTTACCGGGGGCATTCTCGCGGGGATATGCCTCTTCCTCGCGGCTATGACCAAGCAGA
>WGAA01000175.1 GCA_015489285.1 Anaerolineae bacterium
GGGTTGGGCGGGATCTGTCCCGGGTTGCTGGAGACGGGGGGCGTTGGGCCCGACGGCTCCTGGCCGAGGACCGGGTTTTCCACTTTCGGCAGGGGGATGGAGATGTGGATGTTCTCCCGCACGCCCGCGATGGCCGTCCGTGCCTCCTTGTAGACGACGACCGTGGCATAAGCGGTAATGCCCAGGAAGAGGAGGAGGAGGAAGAGGAAGAAGAGGCTGGCCCAGGGTGCCCCCTGGACGGTGCGACGTCGGGTTGTGCGTTTGGCAGTTGTGGGGCGTCGGCCCCAGTACGATCGGCTTTTATGGGAAGTGACGGGATATCGTTTGCCGGCCATGTATATGTCCCCGGTTAACCGAAATACGTGTGCACCGCGCTTCCTCTCCCCCGGAACGGGGCAGCACGCCGCGGCGCGTTAGGAGGTTTGTTTCAGCGATCGAGAGTGTTCGGAAACCTGCGTTTCCCCGCCAGACTTCCGAAATCTGTGAGATTTCGGAAGTCTGGTGTGTCCCGACCTGCCGAAATTCGCCCGGCGTTACGCCGAGAGAATTCCAAGTTTTCGAACGCTCATGTGGTGTGAAAGTATATCACGGCTTTCGCGGATCGGGTAAATCCGCGGGTTGTGACCCCATTTCCCCGACCGAACGCAACCACGCGTCCAGGTCGCGCAGGGCCCGTTCCGCGTACAGCTTGTACCGTTGACGTTTGTTGCGCACCCGGCGTTCCAGCGGCGGCAGGAGGCCGAAGTTGGCCTTCATGGGCTGGAAGTCCTCGGGAGAGGCGTGGGTGATGTAGTGCAGGAGTGCGCCGATCATGGTCGTCCTCGGGAAGATGAGCAGGGGCTTGCCCTGCATCAGGCGCACCGCGTTGATGCCCGCGACGAGTCCCCCCATGGTCGACCCCACATATCCTTCGGTGCCCGTGATTTGTCCGGCGAAGAAGAGATCGTCCCGTCCCTTGAACTGGAGGGTGGGACGCAGGAGGACGGGCGCGTTGATGAAGGTGTTGCGGTGCATTTGCCCGAAGCGGACGAATTCGGCCCGTTCGAGTCCGGGAATCATGCGCAGGATCTTCTTCTGCGCGCCCCAGGTGATGTTCGTCTGGAAGCCGACAAGGTTGTACAGGGTCCCGGCCACGTTGTCCTGGCGCAATTGGACGACCGCGTAGGGGCGTTTCCCCGTCCGGGGGTCGATGAGCCCGACGGGGCGCATGGGGCCGAAGGCAAGCGCGTCCAGCCCCCGCTCCGCGATGACTTCGATGGGCAGGCAGGCTTCGAAGAAACGCTTGTCCTCCCGCTCGAAGTCCCGGAGCTCGATGCGCGGGGCGTTGAGGAGGGCTTCCACGAAGCGGTAGTATTCCTCCTTGGTGAAGGGGCAGTTGATGTAGTCCCCTTCTTCCTGCTCCCCGCGGCCGTAGCGGCTCCCGCGGAAGCAAATGGTCATGTCGATGGTATCGGCTTTGACGATGGGGGCCAGGGCGTCGTAGAAGTACAGGTATTCCTCGCCGGTGAGTTCCATGATGCGTTGGGCGAGCGCGTCGGAGGTGAGAGGCCCCGTGGCGATGATGGTCGGGCCCTGGGGGATTTCGGTGACTTCTTCCCGGATGATTTCGATGTTGGGGTGGGAGCTCAGGGCCTCGGTGATCATCTCGGCGAAGCCCTCCCGGTCTACGGCCAGGGCCCCACCCGCGGGCAGCGCGTTCACTTCGGCCGCGCGCAGGATGAGGGAATTCAGCCGGCGCATCTCCTCTTTCAAAAGCCCCAGCGCGCGATCCGGCGCCTTTGCCCCCAGGCTGTTGGAGCACACCAGCTCCGCGAACTTGTCCGTGCGGTGCGCGGGCGTCATCCTCTTCGGCCGCATCTCGAACAAACGGACGTGGACGCCCCTCTGCGCGGCCTGCCATGCTGCCTCCGATCCTGCCAATCCGGCACCGACGATTGTCAACACCCTCTCTTCGTTCATCTATCCTCCATCTCCCCTTCGCTTCTCCCGAGACGTTTCCGGAAATACCTACGTCTCCCCGTACCCGAGGGATGGGTGGGGGATGGTTAACGATTGACGATTGACGATTAAAAAGGTTAGCACAAAGACAAAGTTGGCTTACCGGTGTAACGTGAGTAACGAGTCACGAGTAACGAGTAATTGGATGGCGTGAGGACCGGGTTGGCTTGACAAAACCCACCCGGCCAACGTGTCGACTTTTGACGACCGACAAACGACGACCGACGACCGAAAGGTTGGCCTAACCTGGTTCAGACTTCCGAAGTCTGCGAGACTTCGGAAGTCTGGGTAGGGCGCTCTACTTAGGCCGCTTCCAGCGGCCTTCGCTTCAATGTAGCACGGGGTCTTTAGCCCCGTGCGTGCTGGCGCGAGGCAAGATTGGCCCAGCAGTCCAACCCGGCCCTACGTTACGCATCACGCATCACGTCATCACGTCATCACGTCATCAAGCCCAGCTACGCCTGCAACGCCCACATTCTCACCGGCGCCTGACGGATGACGGATGACGCCCGACGACCGACGTTTCCCCTCGTTTGACAAACAATGGTATAATAATAACGAAATCCATGCCAGCGCTGCCGATGTGTAGACCCAAAGGGAGGAACATTCATGCCACCTGCAATGTACAAACGCATCCTCGCGTTGCTGGCCCTCATTGCCATCATCGCAGCCGTCATCCTAGTCACCACGAACACCCTGGCGGAGCAGAAGGGCAACCTCCTCCGCAACGGGGATTTCGAAGAGGGCTTCACGTATGTACCTGACTGCGGCATGGTGGCAGACGGCTGGCAGTGCTTCACCAGTGGTGGAGCGGCCGATTACAGCTTCTACGATGATCAATGGGCGCGTGTCGTCAAGAGCGGCAAGCACAGCCAGCTCATCGAAATCCACACCAAACGCAAGTGGGGAGAACCCGACCGGGTGGCCGGCATCTACCAGGTCGTCGATGTCGTCCCCGGGCAGACGTATGTGTTGACCGTGTACGGCCTCATCCGGGCCAACGATAGCGACCCCGACCCCTGGCGCTATCAGGTGGAGTGGGCGTATGACCCCAACGGCGGCACCGATTGGACCCAGGTATCCTGGCACGAATTCCCCTGGAACCGGTATGACCCCCGGACCAACCCGGGCAAATTCCTCAAGGGGAGCGTGAAGATCAAGGCCGTCGGGTCCAAGTTGACGGTCTTCCTCCGGGCCCGCATGAAATGGGGCGTCTGGTTCCGCCAGGTGGATGTCAACCTGGACCACCTCTCCCTGACCGGCCCCGTGCCCCACGCCTCGGCCCTGGGCACCACGCCGACCCCAACC
>WGAA01000176.1 GCA_015489285.1 Anaerolineae bacterium
CAGCGACTTCTACTTCGACATGTCGAAGTAGAAGTCGCTGTGGCCGTGGCCGTCGGAGACGGCGTTATCGTGGGGGTCGAGGTCGATGTGGGGACGGGCGAAGGTGTGGAGGTTGCCGTACCCGTTGCCGTGGGCGAAGGTGTGAACGTCGTGGTGGCCGTGGCCGTTGGAGACGGCGTTATCGTGGGGGTCGACGTCGATGTGGGGATGGGCGAAGGTGTGGAAGTTGCCGTGCCCGTTGCCGTGGGCGAAGGTGTGAACGTCGTGGTGGCCGTGGCCGTCGGAGACGGCGTTATCGTGGGGGTCGACGTTGACGTCGAAGTCGGCGAAGGTGTCGAAGTGGGAGTGGTCGTTGCGGTGGATGTAGGTGTAGGAGTGGGGGTAGCACACGGCTGAATCGTTAGCTTGTGATCCTCGATCTCGCCCTCCCCTTTGGCGCCGGTCGCGTCGGAACCCGTCAACGTCTGATCGCTCAGGCGCAGACGAAGATACGTCGTGCCCGTGGTCATGGAGACGGGTAGGGAGGACCAAGTCAGCCGAACGGTGCCGTTACTCGTCCCGGCAGGGACCATAACCGAGGCAAATTCCCCCGTGTCGAAGGTGCCGTTGCGGTTGAAGTCCACCCAACCGGCCAGGGTTGCCGCGCTACCGCTCCCGTTCGTCGCCGTGACGGTGATGGCATACGACGTAGCGCAATTCGTTAGGGGAGTGAGAGCCACGGGACCGTCCTCGTCATCCGTACCGTGTGTGTCGTCACCGTCCGCATTGGAGGAATACTGGGCCGCGGACTCGCTGTCCGGACCGGTGGTCCCCATCTTCAAGGTAGAAGTGATGACGTGACTGGCGTCCCCGTAAGACGCGGGCGCGTCGCCGTGGTCCACGGGGATGGAACGGAAGCCGAAGTCAAAGGTGAGATCGTCCTGCGCGTCGGGATAGTGGTAGAGCGTCCCCGGCGCGTCCTGGTTGCCGGATTCCCCTGTGGTGAGGCTGATGGGTGAAGGGATGGTAAAATCGGGCCCTTCCACAGGAGAGCCGGCACCTCCGCTTTGGACGCCATCGGAATCCCGCTGGCTGTTTCCGCCCTGGTTCGGGGTGACGGCTTCCGGCCGGGTGGATGGCGGCGATGGAATCTGGATGCGATATGTGCCCGGGATGAGACCGCAGAAGGTGTAGACGCCGTTGGAATCCGTCGTCGCCGTGTAGAGGCGGTCATCCCCGCCCGCGGAGGCATCCCCCGCGTTGGTTTCCACCGTGCCGTTGGTGCCTGCCCACACAAGGCGGACCCCCACTCCGGCAATCCCCGCATCACTTCCGTCCTGCACATTCGGACTCGTGCCCGCGTCGTCGTTCCAGACGTAATTGCCCACACAAGCCAGAGGTTGCCAGTAATCCTCCACCTCCCCGTCTCCGGCCTCTCCCGTCCAACCGGTGGTAGAGAGGGTGGCCGTCGTCAGGCGGAAGCGCATGTGGGTCTCGCCCCCGTCGAAGGTAGCCGAAGAGGGCACGGTGAAGCACTTCGTCAAGGCGAAAGTGCCCGTGTTGGGGATGACCGTGCTGCCGGAGCTGAAATCCCCGCCGGCGAGGGCTTCTGCAGCCTCGAAGGTACCGTTCCCGTTGAAGTCGATCCACCCGTAGAGACGGGCATTACCGCTGAGCGCGTTCTTGCCCGTGATCCGCAGGCAGGCCTGTTGGCCGGGAATGAGCGGAGTGAGTAACGTGACGCCGTCCTCGTCATCTCCGGCTCGAACACAGGTTCCCACCGTTGTGGCCGGGGTGGAGTTGGACACCGCGTTGTCGTCACCCCCGCTTGAACCCATTCCCGCGTGGGCATCGGGTTTACCGTTCGTCTCCGTGTCGATACAGCTTCCCAGGTACAGGTTGTCGTTGAGGAGATGGCGGGGCCCTACGCCCTCACCGCTGTTATCCGTGTTGTCCGTGGCAAAGGTGTCGGGTAAGTCTCCCCAATCGTACAGGCGGGGAGAATAGCGGAAGCGGTTGATGGTGTACAGGGAGCCGGTGAGGTAGACATACCCGCGCGTCACATAAAGACCGTGAGTGTTGAGGATGCGGGGATTTGCGTTGGGGGACCAGGTGGTCCGTTCCGCAGTATCTGCGGTGACGGATGCCGTCGCACTGCTGGAATTGACGGGGAGGCCGTTGAGTTGGGTCATCCCCTTCCACGCGATGGCCACATCCGTCTCGTTGACGTAACCGATGCGTGAGGAGAGAACACCGACGGTGACGCCCTGACCTCCGGTGTGCGTCGGGGCCCAGGAAGGATTCACCGTCAAACCGGGCAAGTCCAGGGCGGCCAGACCGTTGCGGGAATTCCCTCCCACGTTGGAGAAGTCTCCCAGCATGTAGAGACGGGTCCCCGGGTTTGCCGAGAGGGAGTAGACCGTGTTGTTGACACTGGGGGCGGAGACCAGGCTGTTTGTCGCGGGATTCAGGACCGCGAAGTAATTAGCGCCGAACAACCCTCTGAACGAGCCACCAATGAACAACCGATCTATGGTGCTGTCGAATTCCAGGGCGTAGACGGTTCCCGCGTTACTGGAGAGAAGTTGCGGGAAAGAGGAGGACGTGGGAGTAATGCCGGAGATATCGTACTGGCGATAGCCGAATACCCCACCCACGTGAAGGCGGCCGCGAGCCCGGTCCACGGCTAAGGCGTGGACATCGCTGGGCAGATTCGGATCCCAGGGGAGGAGATTCCCCGTGTTCAGATCGATGATGGCCAGGTAGTGGTGTGGGGCACCGTCGATGGACGCAAAGCGACCGCCGACGATAAGGTAGTGGGAATAGTACTCCAGCGTCGTCCCCCAATCCCGGCCGCTTCCCCCGTTGCCAAAGCTGTACGAGCGTCCGATGGGGGTACACGTGTTCTGATCGATTTCCACCAAGGAATCATAGTAGTACCTACTTCCTTTGGTCAGGTAGTCGAAAGCTCCCGTGAGGAAGAAGCGGCGGTTGGGGAGCTCGACCATGTCGATGGTACCGTAGTTGGTTGTGGGGCAATCCCCTACCGGGTTGTCCACCAGCGTGCTGGGGACGACGGCGGGGGCCGCCCGGTTTTGGGTGACGAATCCCAGGAGAAGGATCAAAAGCACGATGGCGGCGATGCCGAGCTTCTTTGACGTGCTGGAAAACATGGCTGAGGAACCTCCTTACTGTGTAGAAGACATTTGTGGTGATTGTGTGTGGTGCGTCTCCGGCGGGGAGAGCGCAGCAAATAAGTGTGCCCGCAGGACAATATTATAAGGAGACCTAAACGTCTTGTCAAATACTACGAGCATGCACGTTTCGATCATGCCCCTGCTATAAGGGTTGGAGGTCAACAGGGGATGTTATGAATGGAGGGCAGTGTATTGATTGAATAACAAAACTTAATGGCCTGGTTTTGGTGTGGTACCAACTTCCCTGATTGAAACAGGAAGACGAGAGCGTTCGGAAACCTGCGTTTCCCCGCCAGACTTCCGAAATCTCGCAGATTTCGGAAGTCTGGAGTGTCCCGGCCTGCCGGGATTCGCACAGCGCTGAACCGCCGTGCTCATTGAAGCAAAGCCCTCCGGGCTTCCCGCATGAGGCCCATGGCTAACGAGTCACGAGTAACGAGTAATCAGCTGGCGTGAAGCCAAGGTTGACTCCACCAAGCCAACTTGTCTTCGAGTTACGCATTACGCATCACGCATTACGTATCACGCATCGCGTCATCAAGCCTAGCTACGCCTGCAGCGCCGACCTCCTCACCGGCACCTGATGCATGACGCCTGAGCCCCATTTCCCCCTCTTTGGGTAGACAAGAATAGCCACTTAGGGGTGTCCTCGCGCCTTCCTTTTTGCTACAGTAGAAATGGCGATGTTGGGTATTCCCGCAGGAAAGGAGAAGAACGTATGGCCCAACGGATTGTGGTGGACCCCATTACCCGCATAGAAGGCCATCTCCGCATCGAGGTGGAGGTGGATGATCATCACGTCATCCAAAAAGCGTACAGTTCTGGGACGATGGTTCGGGGGATCGAGATTATCATGCGGGGGCGCGATCCCCGGCAGGCCTGGGCCATTGCCCAGCGTTCCTGTGGCGTGTGTACGACCGTTCACGCTTTTGCCTCCATCCGGGCCGTCGAGGACGCCCTGGACATCCGCATCCCGAAGAACGCGACCCTCATCCGTAACCTGATGATCGCCCAGCAATTCGTCCACGATCACGTCATGCACTTCTACCATCTCCATGCCCTGGACTGGGTCGACGTGGTCAACGCGCTCAAGGCGGATCCGAGGGAAACCTCGCGGCTGGCCCAGAAGATATCCCCCTGGCCCAAGAGCTCCCCCGCGTACTTCGCCAGCATTCAGAACAAAGTCAAGCAAATTGCCGAGAGCGGCCAGCTCACCCTCTTCACCAACGGCTACTGGGGACATCCCGCGTACAAGCTTCCCCCGGAGATCGACCTCTTGGCCGTGGCCCATTACCTGGAGGCCCTGGATGCCCAGCGGGATTTCGTCAAGATCCACACCGTTTTCGGTGGCAAGAATCCCCATCCCAACTTCCTCGTCGGCGGCGTTCCCTACCCCATCGACCCCACCAGCGACAAAGCGCTCAACGCGGAACGTCTCTCCATCATCGCAGACGCCATCGAAAAAATGCGCACCTTCGTCCACCAGGTTTACCTCCCCGACCTGCTGGCCATCGCCCCATACTACAAGGAGTACGCGACCCTTGGCGAGGGCCTGGGGAACTTCCTCTCGTGGGGTGAGTTCCCCAGGGAGGACATGAAGGACCCGGACGGGTTCCTCGTGCCTCGCGGGGCCATCCTCAACCGGGATTTGAACACCATCTACGATGTGGACCCCAAGGACATGGGACAGGTGCAGGAGTTCGTGGCCCATTCCTGGTACACGTACAACCGGGGGGACGACGTGGGCTTGCACCCGTGGGAGGGGGAGACGGTGTTGAATTACACCGGCCCCACGCCCCCTTACGATTACCTCAACGTGGAGGAGAAGTACTCCTGGCTCAAAGCCCCCCGCTGGAAGGGACACCCCATGGAGGTGGGGCCCCTGGCTCGGGTGCTTCTCCTCTACGCTACCGGTCACGAGCAAACCAAAGCCCTGGTCGACAAGACGTTGAAGCTCCTCGACGCCCCCGTGGACGCCCTCTTCTCCACCCTGGGACGCACCGCGGCCCGGGCCATCGAGACGGCCGTCTTTGTCGATGCCATGCAAACGTTCTACGACGACCTGGTAGCCAACATCAAAGCCGGGGATTACCGGGTCGCCAACACGGAGAAGTGGGATCCGAAGACGTGGCCCAAGGAGGCCAAAGGGGTGGGGACCATGGAAGCCCCGCGCGGGTCCCTGGGGCACTGGATCGTCATCCGGGATGGCAAGGTCGCCAACTACCAGCAAGTGGTTCCCACCACGTGGAACGCGTCTCCCCGTGATGCTCGGGGACAGCCGGGGGCGTACGAGCGCGCGCTGGAGGGAACGCGACTTCTGCGGCCGGAGGAACCCCTGGAGATCCTGCGCACCGTCCACTCCTTCGACCCGTGTATGGCCTGCGCCATTCACATGATAGACGCCCATCAACACACCCTGGGAACAACGACCGTCATGCCCAGCACCATCGTCCAGGTGTATTCCCGGCTCAACATGACGGCGGAACCCTTCCTGACGGTGGGGGACCTGCGGGGGAAGGCATGAGCTCACATCGTACGGTAGTTCTCGGCATCGGCAACATCCTGAACAGCGACGAGGGGATCGGTGTGTACGCGGTGTGGGAAATGCAGGAACGACACCGTCGCACTCACCGGTATCCCGGCATCGAGATCGTAGATGGGGGGACGCTGGGGATGCGCCTGCTCCCCTATGTGGAGGAGGCCACCCACCTGATCCTGCTGGATGCCGTGGACGCGGGGGCCCCTCCCGGGGCTCTGGTGGAGCTGCGGGGGGAGGACATCCCCCTGTACACGGGCATCAAGCTCTCCATGCACCAGGTGACCTTTCAGGAGGTTCTGGGGGTGGCGCTGGCCCGGGGCCATCTCCCCTCCCATCTTCACCTTATCGGCATGCAGCCCATCAGTTTGCGCATCGGCGTCGGTCCCAGTCCACAGGCACGACAGGTAATACCCCAGATGATTGCTCGGGTGGAAAGGGTATTGAACGCGTGGGGGGTGTGGCACCCTCCCGCGGTTGGCGAGGATTCAACTGCTGAACCCAGGGAGGCAACGTATGAGCTTCAGGACATCCTCTGACGGAAAAGGCTCTTTATTGGAACACAGTTTGCACACGCGGGGGATCACCCGGCGGGAGTTCCTCCAGTTCTGTACGGCCCTGGCCGCGGCCCTGGCCCTACCGGCCACGTACGGCGAGCGCATTGCCCGGGCCCTGGAAGCACGGACGGAGAAACTCCCCGTCATCTGGCTCGAGTTTCAGGATTGCGCCGGGTGCAGCGAGTCCTTCACCAGGGCGTATCGGACCTCGGCCGCGCAGGTGGTACTCGACCTCATCTCCCTGGAATACCACGAGACACTAATGGCGCCTTCCGGGAAGCAAGCGGAGGCCGCGCGGGAGGCCCTGGTCGAACGGGGCGGATACCTCCTCGTCGTGGAGGGCTCCGTGCCCCGGAAGGAGTTTTGCACCATCGGGGGCAAGAGCGCGGAAGAGATCCTGGCGGAGACGGCAAAGAACGCTGCAGCCATCGTGGCCGTCGGCACGTGCGCCGCGTTCGGGGGTTTGCCCCAAGCGCATCCCAACCCCACTCAAGCCAAGGGGGTCATGGAAATCATCCGGGACAAACCGGTCATCAACCTCCCCGGATGCCCGGTCAACGGGGAGAACATCACCGCGGTCATCGTCCACTTCCTCACCTTTGGTGAGCTCCCCGCGACCGACGAACACAAGCGGCCCCTGTTCCTTTACGGCGCGCTCATCCACGACAACTGCCCCCGCCGCGGGCACTTCGACCGGGGGGAGTTCGTGCGGGAGTGGGGGGATGAGGGCCACAAGAAGGGATGGTGCCTCTACAAGATGGGGTGCCGGGGCCCTGTGACCTTTGCCAACTGTCCCCTGATCATGTGGAACGACAGCACCAGCTGGCCCATCGGCTCGGGGCACCCCTGCCTTGGGTGTACGGAACCGGGGTTCTGGGACCGGGGAGAGGGGTTCTACTATCCGGTGAAGATTCAGGAAGTGGCTCCTCCGGCGTACTATCCTTCCTCCATTGTCCGGCCCGGCAAGCAGCCGGACGCGACCAGTTACACCATCAGTGGGGCCGTTGTCGGCGCGGCGGCCGGAGCAGCGGCCGCGTGGGCCCTGCTCAAGAATCGCCCCTCCGAGGAAAAGCGGTCGGCCGAAGAGTCCAAGGAGGCGTGAGGAGGACGCTATGAGCGAGAAATTGACGCGCAGGGAGTTCTTGAAGGCGGCCGGGGCCGGGGTGGGCGCCATGGTCATGACCGCCGCGGGCGCGAAAGCGGCCCAGGCGACCCAGGCCCACCCGTCGGAGCACGCGTTCAAGCCCCAGCCCAACGGCGTCTCCATCCTCTACGACGCGACCCGCTGCATCGGCTGTCGGGCGTGCCAGACCGCGTGTCGGGAGGCCAATCACCTGCCGCCGGAAGTGGACCCCAGCGGCAGGTACGATGCCCCCCAGGACCTTTCGGGGAGCACGTGGATGCTCATTCAGCTCTACCGGGACGCGGAGAACCCGGAACGCTGGAGCTTCATTCGGCGGGCGTGTATGCACTGCATCGAACCCGCGTGTGTGGCCGCGTGCCCTCTGGGGGCCCTCTACATCACACCCCAGGGCGCGGTGGCTTACCATCCCGAAGTGTGCTTCGGGTGCCGCTATTGTATGGTCTCCTGTCCCTTTGGTGTCCCCCGGTACCAGTGGGGGAGCGTGACGCCCTTCATTCAGAAGTGCGATTTGAACACGAGCAACGGACGTCTTGCCGCGGGGAAGCTCCCGGCCTGCGTGGAAGCATGTCCCGTCGAGGCGTTGACCTTCGGCACGCGCGAGGAGATGCTGGAGGAAGCCCATCGACGCATCGAGGAGCACCCCGACCGGTACGTGGATCACGTGTACGGGGAGCACGAGGCAGGGGGAACGCACGTGTTGTACCTCTCCTCCATCC
>WGAA01000177.1 GCA_015489285.1 Anaerolineae bacterium
AGGAAGACGATGGAGAACGCGGCGCCGAAGGCCGCGCCCTGGGACACGCCCAGGAATCCCGGTTCCACCAGGGGATTGCTGAAGATGAGTTGGAAGACCATGCCCGCGGCCCCCAACGTCATGCCCAGCAGGAGCGCGGTGAGGAGGCGGGGCAGCCGCAGGTGGAACACCAGGCGCCGGGCCAGCTCGTCCGAGATCAGGCGTTCCAGGGGGATGACGCCCGGTGCGGGGTAGCGCCCGACGAACACGGAAAGGCCGAAGGCGAGCACCAGGGCCAGGCCCAACAGCATCAGCGACCGGCGGAGGGTCCGATGGTCCAGGAGGGAGATGGCATGGGACGTGGCCCCTCTGCCCTTCCCGTGGGACTCGGCTCTGTAAGGTGTCTTTTTCGCTTCCGCTTTCACACCCGTTGCAAGGCTCATGAGCGTTCTCTGTCAAGGGATTCTCTAGACTTCCGACGTCTTCGAAGACGTCGGAAGTCTGGGGCCTCACGGAGCGTAGATCTCGAAATTCTTCTCCACGAACGCTTCGTCCAGCCCGTACAGGGTTTTGTAGAAGGTCTTGACCTCGGCCTGGATGTCCAGGTCGGGGAAGCGTTCGGGGTGCAGTTTACCCGCCAGCCAGGTCAGCCCCAAAATCCAGCGCGTGTCCGGCTGGTCCCAACTGTAGAAATCGTGGGCAAAGGGGTACACGTGGCCCTCCCGCAGGGCCCGGATGTTCTGCCAGTTGGGGTCGGCTTTCAGGCTCGCCACGGCCTCTTCCGAGGGCCGGAAGTAGGAGATGACGAAAATTTGGTCGGGATCCCAGGCCGCGATCTGTTCCAGGGTGACCTGGGTCCAGCCCTTGCCCAGGTTGGCCTGGGTCCACACGGGCTCGCCGCCCGCCATCTTCACCATCGACGTCTGAATCCAGGAGGCCGGGGGCACGTTGAACGAGACGTTCCCGTTCTTCTCCCGGTAGTAGATGAGGAGGACGCGCGGTTGGGGTGCCCCTTCCACCCGTTTCTCGACGGCCTCTACTTTGCTCCGGTAGAAGTCCACCACCTGCGCGGCGCGCGCCTCGTCGTCGAAAATTTTGCCCAGGGTCATCAGGTCCCGCTCGTACTGTTCCGGCGTTTCCAGGTCCAGGTACACGACGGGAATGCCCAGCGCCTCGATGGGCTTGCCCACCCGGTCCGCGAGGAAGCTCTTTAGCAGGACCGCGTCGGGGTGCAGGGCAGCGATTTGTTCCGCCCCCGCGTTGCCCTGGAGGTTCACCTTCTCCTTGTAATTCGGGTCCACGTAGCGGATGAAGTTGGATGTGCCCTGCCACGCCTTGCCCATGCCGACGATTTTCTCCTTTGCGGCGGGGAAGATGTAGGCCGCGTCGGCAATGGCGAACAGGGCCTTGCCCGTGATGACGATACGTTGTGGGGGCGCGGGAAAGGTCACATCCCGCCCCAGGTCGTCCCGCACGGTAAACGCCTGCGATGGGGCCGTTGGGGTTGGCGTGGGATGTATCTGCGGCGCACACGCAGCAAGAATCCACATCAGCAATCCCAGGTAGAGGGATATCCTACTGTAGCGCATCGGCACCTCCCTTGTTCGTTTTGGGTGGTCTAGACCACCGTTGATATCGATTCAGCGTACATCCCCGATGGTGTTACCGACCGTCCTTCTGCGGGCGCCCATCTTTCATGAACGCAAAAAGGGGCCGCCCTTCACGGTGAAAGGCAGCCCCTGAGCTTCCGGCGCTTCTCCTTTCCAATGTCACCCGTGAGGACGGGCTACGGGAGGTCGGGGCGTTTCCACCCCGGCCCGGACCGCCCAAGGCGGTCGGTCCGCAGGCCATGCGCCCGGGTGTGGGCGTTTAGGCCTGACGGCTCGGAGAGTTCATCGGTGTGTTAATGTACATCTTCTACCCTGGTGTCCATTATAGCAGGAAAGGCGCGAACGGGGTAGCAGGCAAACTTGGATACCGTGTCAGGGAAACCCCTGCAGGGGCCGCGATGCCCCGCGCGGCTCATCCTGATAGGTTTTGACAGTCTTCCCGCCCTAAAATACTCGGCGGATTGACGTGTTTTACGTTATCACGGACATAAGGAGGTCGTAGGCATATGCGTGTTGCTGGACATTGGAGATTGCGGAAGCAGCGTCTGACCCTGCAAGGGGAGATTTGTCCCGTGTGCGGGGCACACATCTTCCCCCCGCGGGATGTTTGTCCGGAGTGTGGACAGCCGGCCTCGACGCCCTACACGTTCAAGGGGCGGGGCGAGGTCTACTCCTTTTCCACGGTGTACGAGACGCCGGACCATTTCACCAAGTACAAGCCGTATACCGTTGCCCTGGTCAAGCTGGAAGAGGGGCCCATCATCACGGCCCAGCTCACCGATGTGGATCCGGACGAGGTGGAGATCGGGATGCCTGTGGAGATGGTCACCCGCCGCCTGACGGAAGAGGGGGACGAGGGACTCATCCTGTACGGGTACAAATTCCGCCCTGTTATGGAGCGGGTTGGACGGTGAGCGTTAGGGGGAGGGAATGGAGACGGGTCGGATGGGGGGTGGTGGCGCCGACGTGATGCGTGACGTCAGGCGTCATGCGTCATTCGTCATTCGTCAGGCGCCGGTGAGGAAGTTGGCGCTGTAGGTGCAGAACGTGATACGTGATACGTAATGCGTGATGCGTGATGCGTAACGTCATCCGTCATGCGTCAGGCGCTAAGGGGAAGTCGGCGCTGCAGGCGCAGCTCCAACGTAATCCGTGATGCGTAATGCGTAAGTTGAAGAGAAGCTTGGCGGCACAGGGTGAACCTTGTGTCCACGCCATCCCCGCACGGGGCTAAAGACCCCGTGCTACATCGAGGCGAAGGCCGCTGGAAGCGGCCTGGGTAGAGCGCCTTACCCAGACTTCCGAAGTCTGCAAGACTTCGGAAGTCTGGATGGGCCCCAGCCTGCCGAAATTCGCACGGCGCTGAACCTGAACGTCTTTCGTCATCCGTCAGGCGTCAGGCGCCGGGGGGAGGCTGGCGCGTTAGGATGAAATTCGGCATCGGGTACGTGATGCGTAATGCGTAATTTGGGCGAGAGGGTTGGCGTTGTTGGGCAACCTTGTCTTCGCGCCATCCAATTACTCGTTACTCCGTTACTCGTCACTCGTTACTCCTCCCCCTCCCCCAACAGTTTTCGCAGCAGGAAGATGGACCCTTGTTTGTCCAGCGGTTGGTTGTTGTTGCCGCACTTGGGGCTCTGGATGCAGCTGGGGCATCCGCTCTCACAGGGGCAGGTTTCGATGAGGCGTAGGGTGGCTTTCCACAGCTCTTCCAGGGAGGTGAAGCCCTTTTCGGCAATGCCCGCGCCGCCGGGAAAGCCGTCGTAAATGGCAATCAGGGGCGTCTGGGTGTCCGGGTGATTTACCGTGCTCACCCCGCCGATATCCCACCGGTCGCTCATCGTGAACAGGGGGAGCATGGCAATGCAGGCGTGCTCGGCCGCGTGCAAACTCCCCGCAAAATCGTATCCCCGAGCCCGAAACTCCTCCTCCCACTCCCGCGGCATGACCCACCACACCCCCCGGGTGTCGAAAACCGTCGGGGGCATATCCAGGTCCTCCACCCCCAGGACCTCCTCCGTGAACAACTGCTTCATCCGGTACCCGATCACCTGACTCCACGCCCGCACCTCCCCGTAGAACGCGTGCACCGTCCCCACCGCGCGGTCCCGTTCTGCCCGCTGCACCCGGATGTGGTCGATCTCCATCGCCTGAGTGTAGTAATTCACCGCCTGGTGACGGGCGTACGCGCGGCGCCCGGACTCATCCCAGCGGGTGATCACGTACGTCTCCCCCATGTGGAGGTACACCGCGCCGGGATGGGCCCGATACGCGGCCGTACTCGCCTCGATCTCCTCCAGGACCTGGCCGGTTTCCTCCTCGATGATGAGAAATCGGTCCGCGTTGATGGAGCGCAGGCTCACCCGTTTTGCCGGATAATCCCGCCCCATGTAGTACCAGCGTCCCCGGCGGTAGGCGAGGATGCCCGCCTCCTCCAGTTCCCGCATGACCTGGGGGAAACGGGGACCGAAGAGGCGCTCATCGTCCAGGGCACGCACCCCCGGTGGCGGTTCCACCTGGAGGGGGAGTTCCCGCGCGGCGCAGGGGAGGTGCATTCGGAGGATGTGTTCGTTGTTGGGGTTGAGGAGCGCGTTCTCGATGGGGCGCCCGAAGAGGTCCTGGGGGTTTCGCATGAAGTACTGTTCCATGGGATTATCGTAGGCGATGAGGGCGGAGAAGGAGGGCGTATCGCCCCGTCGGCCCGCGCGCCCCGCCTGCTGCCACATGGAGGCCACCGTCCCCGGGAACCCGACCAGCACGCTGGCATCCATATCCCCGATGTCGATGCCCAGCTCCAGAGCGGTCGTCGCGATGACGGCCAACAACTCGCCGGAGAAAAGGCGGCGTTCGATGGCCCGACGGTCCTCCGCGCGGTATCCGGCCCGGTACGCGGCGACCCGATCCGCCAGGTCCGGGGCCTCCCGCTTCAGCGCGTGACGCACGTATTTCAGGATCAGCTCCACAATGCGTCGGGCCCGGGCAAAGGCGATGGTCCGCACCCGTTCCACCATCAGCGCGGTGATGAGTCGGGTGGCCTCGCTGTTGGGACTGCGGCGGAGCTGAAGGGCCGGCTCGATGACCGGAGGGTTCCACAGGACGAACGTGCGCGGCCCGCGCGGTGACCCGTCCTCGCTCACCACCACGGCCTCCGCGCCGGTCAACAGGCGGAAATGTTCCCCCGGGTTGGCGATGGTCGCGGACGCGGCGATGATCCGCGGGGTGCTCCCGTAGTGGGCACAGAGGCGCCACAGACGACGCAAGACCAGGGCGACCTGGGAGCCGAAGATGCCCCGGTACGTGTGGGCTTCGTCGATGACCACGTAACGGAGCCCGCGCAGGAAGGAGGCCCACAGGGTGTGGTGGGGGAGAATGCCCACGTGCAGCATGTCCGGGTTCGTGAGGACGATTTGGGCCTCCTGGCGCAGGCGGGCACGGGTGCGGGTAGGCGTATCCCCGTCATAGGGGCCGAACATCATGTTGGGGAACTCGTGTTCCGTGAGCGCACGCAGCGCGCGCAACTGGTCCTGGGCCAGGGCCTTCGTGGGGTACAGGTACAACGCGCGGGCCCGCCAATCCTCGGCCAGGGCCTCGAGCACCGGCACGTTGTAGCACAACGTCTTCCCGCTGGCCGTCCCCGTCGTCACAATGACGTTATGTCCTGCCCGAGCCGCGTTGATGGCCTGGGCCTGATGGGTGTAGAAACGGGTGATCCCCATATGCTTCAGGGCCCGTTCCACCTGGGGATGGAGGGGGCGATCCAACGTCCCGTAGCGCGCCTTCCGACCGGGGATGCGTTCCACGTGAACGATCTGCCCCTTGTACCACCGTTGACGTCGCAACTTTTCCAAAAACGCGTCGGGCAGGAACGTCATGGCCTTTCCTCTCCTCGGAGCAATTCCTTGACCTTCTCCCAGATCGCGTCGAACATTTCCCGAGTCAGGCGACCCGTTTGCGTGTTCTGACGGCTGGGGTGATATGAGGCCACGATGGTGGGTTCCCCCTCACCCAGGGAATAGGTGGCCCCGTGGGCAAATCGCCATCGCGGGATGGTGTACCCGCGCTCGCGGTAGAGGCGCAGGGTCCAATCGAAGGCGATGCGCCCCAACGTCACGATGACCTGCAAGTTCGGCAGGAGGTCGATCTCCCGCCCCATGTAGGGCAGGCACGTGGCGATCTCCCGGGCTGTGGGCCGATTCTGTGGGGGGACACAACGGACGACCGCGGTGATGAACACGTCGTGGAGGGTGAGCCCATCGCCGCGGTGGGTGGCCGTGGGCTGGTTGGCGAAGCCTGCACGGTACAGGGCCGGGTACAGGAAATCTCCCGACCCATCCCCGGTGAACATGCGGCCCGTCCGGTTCGCCCCGTGGGCCCCGGGGGCCAGCCCCACGATCAACACCCGTGCGTTGTGGTCCCCGAACCCGGGCACCGGTTTCCCCCAATACGTCCAATCTCGGTACGCACGGCGTTTCTTGCGGGCCACCTCCTCGCGCCACGCCACCAGGCGAGGGCACTTACGGCAGCCGACGATTTCCTTCTCCAATGCCTCCCACGCGTCCATCGATACCTCCCCGGTCAGAGGGATAAAGGACCCCACTCCACCTAATTGAACCATTGTCCCTCCCCCCTCGTCAAGCCCATTTGTGGCCAACGAGTGACGAGGGACGAGTAACGAGTAATTCGGATGGCGCGAGGATAAGGTTGGTGTGAGGATAAGGAGCCTGGGAGGAAGACAACGATTAACGATTAAAGGACTGGCGTGCATACAAGGTTGGCTTGACAAGCCCCACCCGGCCGGCGCGTCGACTTTTGACGACCGACGACCGACCAATGACGACCGAGAGGATGGCGTGAAAACAAAGTCGACTCTACGGCGCCAACGTTAGTAACAAGTCACGAGTAACGAGTAACTGCCTGGCGTGAAGCCAAAGTTGACTCCACCAAGCCAACTTGTCTTCAAGTTACGCATTACGCATCACGTATCACGCATCACGCACGCATCGCCAACCTTCATCCGACCA
>WGAA01000178.1 GCA_015489285.1 Anaerolineae bacterium
CACAATCGACCTTCTGGCGTCTGGTGGGGCTTGTGCGGCCCTTCGCGCGGCGGATGGCTTTGGCCGCGACGCTGGGCATGGCGACCATTGCCAGCGGTATCGGGCTGCTGGCTACGTCCGCGTACATCATCTCCCGTTCGGCCTTGCACCCCTCCATCGCGGTGCTTCACGTGCCCATCGCGATGGTGCGCTTCTTCGGCATCTCGCGCGGCCTCTTCCGTTACGCGGAGCGTCTGACCGCGCACGATGTGGCCTTCCGCCTGTTGGCCCGTCTGAGGGTTTGGTTCTACAAGGCCCTGGAGCCCCTGGCGCCGGCCCGTCTCGCCCAGTTTCGGAGCGGCGATCTCCTGGCTCGCATCGTCGCGGATGTGGAGAGTTTGGAGCACTTCTACGTCCGCGTGTTGGCCCCGCCGGTCATCGCGGTCATGACCCTGGTGCTCATGTGGGGGATTCTCCTCCCCCACTCCCTGGAATTGGCCCTGGTGTTCAGCCTGGTCATGATCCTGGCCGGCGTCGGAGTTCCCTTGTTGACCCGGCACCTCAGTCGCACGTTGGGGACCCGCATGATAGCGGTGCGCTCCGAACTGAACGCGGCTCTGGTGGACGGCGTTCAGGGGCAAGCCGACCTTCTGGCGTACGGTCAGGAGGAGGCCCACCGTCAACAGGTGTGTGCCCTCAGCGAGGAATGGGATCGCTTACAGGCTCGCATGGCCCGCATTACCGGATTGCAGGTGGGGCTTTCCTCCTTCATGATTTACGTGGCCGTGGCCGCGGCGCTGGCCGTAGCCGTTCCCCTGGTGCACGCGGGGCGGATGAACGGGGTGTATCTGGCCGTGGTCGTCATGGCCGTCATGGCCAGTTTCGAAGCCGTCATGCCCTTGCCGGGCGTCTTCCAGCACCTGGAAGGCAGCCTGGCCGCGGCCCGACGCCTTTTCGAAATCGTGGATGCCGAGCCCGCAGTACGGGATCCCGAGGGACCTTCTCCCGTCCCCAACGATTACGGCATCCGTGTGGAAAACGTGACCTTCCGCTATAATCCAGACGACCCGCCCGCGCTGCGTGATGTGTCCTTTGACTTGCCGGACGGGGGAAAACTGGCCGTGGTGGGACCCAGCGGTGCAGGGAAGTCCACCCTGGTGAACCTCCTTCTTCGCTTCTGGGATTACGAGGAGGGGCACATCTACCTGGGAGGGCACGAGTTACGCGCCTATCACCAGGACGACGTGCGGCGGCTCATCGGTGTGATCTCCCAAAGTACATACCTGTTCAACGGCACGGTGCGTGACAACCTGCTGCTGGCCAAGCCCGACGCGACGGAGGAGGAACTTGTGGCCGCCGCGCAGCGGGCCCAAATTCACGATTTCATCATGAGTTTGCCCGAGGGGTATGACACGTGGATCGGGGAGCAGGGGTTGCGGCTGAGTGGAGGACAGCGTCAGCGCCTGGCGATTGCTCGTGCCCTGTTGAAGGATCCGCCCATCCTCATCCTGGATGAGGCCACGGCCAACCTGGACCCGCTGGTGGAACGGGAGATCATGGCGTCGGTCTTCGAATTGATGGCCGATCGCACATTGCTCATCATCACGCACCGGCTGGTGGGGCTCGACGCGGTGGACGAGATCATCGTGCTTTCGCATGGGCGCATTGTGGAACGGGGGCGGGAGGAGGAGTTGCTGGCCCGTGACGGGTTTTACCGACGTATGTGGGAGTTACAACACCAGGTCCTTGCCCTGGACCTGGCTTCTTGGGAGGACGTTCCTACTTTACATGATGTACCCGGCTAATGCTAGAATAGCGCTCAGGGTTACGGTGGCCTAAGAGGGGCCACGACGAGCGAGGTAGGGTCAGGAAGGAGGGGAAGAATGGCACACGCGGTTTCCAGGAAGTTGTCTAACTCGTTCGAAGGGGCTTTGGCCGGTGGCGGTGATCCCGCAACCTCGCCCCTCTACGTGTTCGGTCCGTTCTTGAAACTCATCGTTGCCGCGGGGGTTGCCAAGGTCACCTTCGGCGCGAGCATCTGGCTGGTGCTGCTCACCGTAGCCGTCGTTGCGGCCATGTACCGCCTAGTCATGCGCTGGGTGACCGACGGCAGCGGGGGGAGCGGTCTCACCGAGGAGGAGTTCGGCGGTTGGGCCGTCAAGGTCAATGCCGGCATCACCTTTATCGAGTACACGTTGACCTTTTTGGTCAGCGTGGCCGCGCTGGTGACCTTCATCGCCGACCGCTTCGCCATTCTGAACCAACCGTTGGTGTTCGGTCTGACGGGACGCCTGATTGTGGCCGTTTTACTCAGCGTGTTGACGGGATGGATCGTCAACCTGGGGCCAAAAGTGGCCGCCCGGGTGTTCGGCCCGGCCACCTTGGCCGTGTTGTTGCTCCTCTGGGCCATGAACTTCGCCACCATCTGGAAGTTGGGCTTACACCTTCCCCCGTTGCACCTGAAGGCCTTCGTGCCTCCCTACATACACTACACGTTGGCCGGATATGCCCGCATTCTGGCCTTGATGACGGGTATCGAGGTGTTCGCCAACCTGGTGGCGGCTTACGAGGGTTCCCCGGAGGAAAAGGCAAAGAAAGCCTTTGGCAGTTTGCTCATCATCATGGGCTCCACCGGTGCGACCATGCTCATCACCGGCCCGGCCATCTTCAAGGTGTCCGATCCCATGAACGAACACGTGTCCGTGTTCACCCAAACCATGGATTACTTGTTGCCGGATCCCCTGCCGTATGTGGGGACGCTCATCGGCATTGTGGTGTTGCTCTCCGCGTCTGCGGCCAGTGCTCAGGGCATTCAAAACCTGGCCCTGGGGTTGAAAGACCGACATTATATCCCACCCGCGTTGGGGCAGAGGAACAAGTACGGCGTGGCGGATAAGCCGGTGTGGTTGGAAGTCGCCATCGTCTCGCTCATGTTCTTCCTCTTTGGGACCAGCGAGGAGACCTATCTATCCCTCTACGCTGCGGGCGTGTTCATCCTGCTGAGCATGACCTCCTGGGCAGTGATGAAACGCCTGGCTCGGGAGTTGCGTGAAGCCTTCGACACGGGCCATGCGGTGACTCTGGCTGGGAGTGTGTTGGCCGCGCTCTTGACGACGATTGCCACCGTCATCATCTTCGCGGAGCGGCTCAAGGAAGGCGCCTGGATGTACTTCGTCCTCATCCCGCTGCTCTACGTGGCCTTCACCTACTTCCGCAGCAAGCTTGGACCTCCTCCTCCCTTGAAAGAGCGCCTGGGCGAGCTGGAAGAAGCCATGTGGGGTATCGGCGTCCCTTCAGGGGAAGGTGCCTTGGTCATGGAAGAAGCGGTGCTTGTCCTGCCCAGTGAGGGGCTATGGCAACCGTTGCCCGCACCCGGGGAGCGGTGGCGTGGTCCTGTGGCGAAACCCCGACATCTGCTGGTGCCGTTGGATGGTTC
>WGAA01000179.1 GCA_015489285.1 Anaerolineae bacterium
CCGCTTTCTTCCCGTCAAGACTGTCTTTGAGCCATGACATAAGCGTATAGCTCCCTTGCCTCAGGGTGTGGGGTGGGGGACGCCCCGTCCCATTTTATAGCACAAGATGGACCGAAGGTCGAAATTTGCCCCCGTCCCGCGCGGCCCCTCCTCGGACCACAAACGCCGCGTCGGTTACAGCACGTCCACGTGCAACGTGGCCAGGAACTCCTTGTTGTTGCGCGTTCGGGCCAGGCGCTCCAGCAGGGGCTGGATGGCCTCCACACCGCCGCCCAGCGCGTCGATCATGCGGCGCAGGAGCCACACCTTTTGCAGCACCTCCTCGTCCAGGAGCAGTTCCTCCCGCCGCGTGCCCGAGCGCTCGATGTCAATGGCGGGGAAGATCCGCCGTTCCGCCAGGCGCCGGTTCAGGTGCAACTCCATGTTCCCCGTGCCCTTGAACTCCTCGTAGATGACGTCATCCATGCGGCTCCCCGTATCCACCAGACAGGTGGCGATGATGGTCAGGCTCCCGCCCTCCTCCAGGTTACGGGCCGCGCCGAAGAAGCGCTTGGGAGGGTACAACGCGGAGGGATCCAGACCACCGGAGAGGGTGCGCCCGCTGGGGGGAACGATGAGGTTGTAGGCCCGGGAGAGCCGGGTGATGGAGTCCAGGAGGATGACCACATCCTTCTTCATCTCCACCAGCCGCTTCGCCCGTTCCAGGGCCAGCTCCGCGACTTTGACGTGGTGTGCCACCGGCTCGTCGAAGGTGGAGCTGTAGACCTCGGCCTCCACCGCCCGCTCCATGTCCGTCACCTCTTCCGGGCGTTCGCCGATGAGCACGACCATCAGGTGAATGTCGTCGTAGTTCTCCGTGATCCCGTTGGCGATCTGCTTGAGGATGGTCGTCTTACCGGCTTTGGGCGGGGAGACGATGAGGCCACGCTGGCCCCGGCCGATGGGTGCCAGGAGATCGATGAGTCGCGTGGCGAGGATGTGGGGCTTGGTCTCCAGCTTGATCTGCTGATTGGGGAAGATGGGCGTCAGGCGGTCGAACCAGGGGCGGAATTTGGCCAGCTCGGGGTCGGCCCCGTTGATGGCCTCCACCTTGAGAAGGCCCATGTACTTCTCCGTCTCCTTGGGCGGCCGCACCTGCCCCATGACGAAGTCGCCCGGTCGCATGTTGAACCGCCGCACCTGGGACTGGGAGACGTAAATGTCCTGGGAGCTGGGCACCAGGCGCTTCGTGCGCAGGAAGCCGATCCCCTCCTCCACGATGTCCAGAATACCGCCGCCGAATTGCAGGCCCTGCTGTTCTGCATTCGCCTGCAAAAGTCGCATAATCAAATCCGTTTTATTCAACCGCGTGTAACCGCTGATGCCCATCTGTCGGGCCATCTCGCGCAGTTCTGCTAATGTTTTCTTCTCCAGTTCTGCTATGTTCACTGTGCTTCACCTCACTCTAGGGAATGTTGGGGATGTTGGGAATGGAACGACCTTTTGGAAAGTGTGATGGGAGCCCCCTCCGAATTTTCGGTCGCGCGCGTGGTCTTACGCCACCAAAGACGTCACTCCGCCAAGGGAGACATCAACGTGAACAATCGGGGGGTGTTCACCCATCACAAACGCCCAGCCTCTGTTATACGCAGCCCACCGACGAACGGTTTACTTTCGGGCGCCGAACACGGGATTGTACGCACATTACCCCTTTCGTCAAATCGACATCCGTCCTTGAACCTCCAGTGCGGTCTTAAGGACGAGAGCCTCGCCGTGGTCGAACTTCAGGGGGCATTTGCATGCCGAACGCTTAGGGGATGGTGGATTTGTGCTGTGTGAAAGTGTACTATAATGTAGGTAAATCCGTCAAATACGCGCGGCAAGGGTTATGCGTTGCTCCAGACTTCCGTCAGTCTCGCGGACTTCGGAAGTCTGAAGTGCCCCGGCCTGGCGGGGGCCCACGTCATTCGTCACCCGTCATGCGTCAGGCGCCGGGAGGAGGTCGGCGCGTTAGGGTGGAACTCGGCATCGGGTACGTGATTCGTGATGCGTAATTTGGAGAGTGGGTTGGCGCTGTAGGGTCAACCTTGTGCGCGCCAACTCGTCACTCGTTAGCCGCAGGCCGCAGGCCTTCGCTAGGATGAGCCGGGCGGTTTAGCGCCCGGCGTTGCGGGACCAACCTTGGCTTCATGCCGTCTACGCACGGGGCTAAAGACCCCGTGCTACATCGGGCAAAGGCCGCTGGAAGCGGCCTCCGGGAGCCCCCGCCAAGACTTCCGAAGTCTCGCACCTAACATTTGCGCAATCAGACGAGGAAGCACGAAAACCGGCTAATTTTTGCAAGTTTTTTACTGGCTTGGTGGAGCCGTACTGAGCGGTAGACGCAGTACTTTGCCCGCAA
>WGAA01000180.1 GCA_015489285.1 Anaerolineae bacterium
CATAGGCTAGTCCGATTCCCGAATTTCGTCAAGTGAAGTTGCCGGTTACCGCCGGTTCCGGAACATGCGAGAGGCGCTAGAGGGAAAGCTGGCGTGGACACAAGGCTATCGCTACAGAGCCAAGCTTGTCTTCAAGTTACGCATTACGCATCACGCATCACGTCGCCGGAGCCAAGATGCGCTAGCCGCGCTAGCATCCTCCCGCCGCCTGACGCCTGACGGGTGACGTATGACGTTACAGGTTCAGCGCCGTGCGAATTTCGGCAGACCGGGACACTCCAGACTTCCGAAATCTGCGAGATTTCGGAAGTCTGGACTAACCTTGGGCCCTTATTCCACCATTTGTCGTCAATTCGATTACAATATCCCCGTCCCATAGTGAGTTTACGCGAAGGAGGCAGGCAAATGAAGAATCCGTTCGGCGCGCGAGTGAAGTTCGATACCGGTAGTGGACCTGCGTACATGTACAACATCCACGTGCTGGAGGAGCAGGGCATCGCCCCCGTGTCCAAACTCCCCTTCACCATCAAGATCCTGCTGGAAAACCTCCTGCGGCACGTGGATGGTCGTGTGGTCACCGAGGATGATGTGGTGGCCCTGGCTCAATGGCAACCCCAAGCCGAGAAACGTCCGGATATTCCCTACATGCCCGCCCGGGTCGTCCTCCAGGACTTTACCGGCGTCCCGGCCGTCGTCGACCTGGCGGCCATGCGCGACGCGATGAAGCGTTTCCACGGCGATCCCGCGAAGATAAACCCCCACATCCGGGCCGACCTGGTCATCGACCATTCCGTCCAGGTGGATTATTTCGGCTCCCTCTACGCGCTGTACTACAACGCGGAACGAGAGTTCGAGCGGAACAAGGAACGGTACGCGTTCCTGCGCTGGGCCCAGAGGGCATTCCAGAACTTCAGTGTCGTTCCCCCCGATACGGGCATCATCCACCAGGTGAACCTGGAATACTTCGCCAAGGTCGTGCTCCTCGGCCAGGAGGATGGGGAGGCGGTGGCGTACCCCGATACGCTGGTGGGGACGGATTCGCACACGACGATGATCGCCGGGTTAGGCGTGCTGGGCTGGGGGGTCGGAGGCATCGAGGCCGAGGCCAACATGCTGGGCCAACCCCTCTACATGCTCACCCCCGACGTCATCGGGTTCAAGCTGACGGGTGAGCTCCCGGAAGGCGCCACGGCCACCGACCTCGTCCTCACCGTCACCCAGATGCTGCGCCAGAAGGGCGTTGTCGGCAAGTTCGTCGAGTTCTTCGGCCCCGGCATCAGCAACTTGAGCCTGGCGGACCGGGCCACCATCTCCAACATGTCTCCCGAATACGGGGCAACGGTGGGCTTCTTCCCCGTGGACATGGAGAGCTTGCGCTACCTCATCGGCACCGGGCGCAGCGAGGAGCTGGTCGAGCTCGTCCACCGTTACACCCAGGAACAGGGGATCTTCCGCACCGATGAGACGCCGGACCCCGTGTACACGGATGTCCTGGAGCTGGACATGAGCACGGTGGAACCGAGCATCGCCGGCCCCAAACGGCCCCAGGACCGCATCCCCTTGCGGGAGGCCAAGCCGTCCTTCCACCAGGTCCTGAAGAGCTTCGGACGGGAGCCGAAGGAGGGGAACGGTCGGAAGAAGGCGGAGGTGGAGTTCGACGGCATCGAGACGGAGTTGAGCGACGGCGCGGTGGTCATCGCGGCCATCACCTCCTGTACGAACACGTCCAACCCGTCGGTGATGATGGCCGCGGGCCTGGTGGCCAAGAAGGCGGTGGAGCTGGGTCTGGATGTGAAACCCTGGGTGAAGACGAGCCTGGCCCCTGGGTCCCGGGTCGTGCCCCGCTATTTGGAGGAAGCGGGACTTCTGCCCTACCTGGAGGCCCTGCGCTTCCACGTCGTAGGATACGGGTGCACCACGTGCATCGGCAACAGTGGCCCCTTGCCCGAACCGGTGGCCCAGGCCGTCAAGGAGAAGGACCTCATCGTGGCCGCGGTCCTCTCGGGGAACCGGAACTTCGAGGGGCGGGTCAACCCGTTGACGCGGGCGAATTACCTGGCTTCGCCTCCGCTGGTCGTCGCGTATGCCATCGCCGGCACAATGGACATCGATTTGCTCAACGAGCCCCTGGGCAAGGATCCCAACGGGCAACCGGTGTACCTGAAGGACATCTGGCCCTCTCAGGAGGAAATCCGCGAGGCCATCCGGCGCAGCCTCAAGCCGGAGATGTTCGAGGAGCAGTACAAGGACGTGTACAAGGGGAACGAGCTGTGGGAAAGCCTCCCCGTACCGGATAGCGCCCTTTACCCCTGGGATCCCAACTCCACCTACATCCAGGAACCGCCCTTCTTCAAGGATATGCCCCTGGATCCGCCGCCCATCGAGGAAATCCGGGGAGCGCGAGTCATCGCCCTCCTGGGGGATACGGTGACCACGGATCACATCTCTCCGGCCGGCCCCATCCCCATCGACAGTCCCGCAGGGCGGTACCTCCTGTCCAAGGGGGTGGATCCCCGGGACTTCAACACGTACGGTGCGCGGCGGGGCAACCATGAGGTGATGATGCGCGGCACCTTTGCCAACATCCGGCTGCGCAACCTGCTCGTGCCGGGCAAGGAGGGAGGCTGGACCGTTTACTTCCCCACGGGGGAGGTGATGACCATCTACGACGCGGCCATGAAGTACAAGGAGCAGGGGATCCCCTTGCTGGTCATCGCGGGCAAGGAGTACGGGACCGGGTCCTCCCGGGATTGGGCGGCCAAGGGGACGCTCTTGCTGGGCATCAAGGCCGTCATTGCCGAGTCCTTCGAGCGCATCCATCGGAGCAACCTGGTGGGGGTGGGGGTCCTCCCCCTGGAATTCCTGCCGGGTCAGAACCGGGAGACTTTGGGGCTCACGGGGAAGGAAGTGTACGACATCGAAGGGCTTTCCGACGATCTCCAACCCCGCCAGCTGGTCACCGTTCGGGCTCGCGACGAAGAAGGCCGGGAAAAGGTCTTCCAGGTGCGGGTCCGCCTGGATACCCCCATCGAGGTGGAATACTACCGTCACGGCGGTATCCTTCAATACGTCCTCCGTCACCTTGTCTGGGAGGAGCGGAAATAATCCTCCGGGATCGAGGATGCCTCGTGATGAGGTCGAGCGCGAAAAGGGCGATGTCCTTCGGGGCATCGCCCTTGTGTTTTGGGGATGGGTGGGGTGTGTGGAGTATTCTCCATTCCAGTACTTTATATCTTAATCGTCATCGTAGTAGGGGCTGGGGATTTGTGGATAGCTCGGCGGGGGAAAGGATATTTCGTGCAGGGAGTCCAGATTTAGGGGAAAGAGGGGCGGAGGGTCCTAGAT
>WGAA01000181.1 GCA_015489285.1 Anaerolineae bacterium
GGGCAATGTGGACGGCGATGGGCTCCACCGGCCCCATCCCCTGTCCCCCACCCGTCAGGAGCACAACCGGGCGGTCCGGCTGCAAACCCAACTCCCGGCGTACCGCCCTCCTATCCTGGGGCAAATGCCGGAACGCCCGCCGCACGGGCAAGCCCAAAACCCGGATCTTCTCCTCGGGGAACCCCAAGGCCACGGCCCGCTCATACGCCTCCCGCGTGGGCACCGTGAGCACATCCACACGGGGTTCCAACCAGGAGGGGTGGAACGTCGTCAGATCGGTCATCACCGTGGCGAAGGGCACGCGCGGGGCCTTCCCATCCTCCCAGGAACGAAGCGCCTCCAGGGGCAACGTGGTCAACAAAGGATGCAAGGCCACGACCAGACGGGGCCGGTATTGGGCATAAAAACGCCGCAACCGGGGCAAAAGGACGACCCCCGTCGCCCGCACCAGGGGTCGGAACACGAAGGGATGTGAGGTCACCTCATACAACATCTTCCACAACCAGGGAACGCGCTCCACAGACCAGGCGTAGAACCGGTCACTCTCCGTGAAGGGCCAAAACGTCCCCCGGAGCAAAAAATCCTCCATTATCACGGGGACGTGGGGGTACCGGCTCTCCAGCTCCTCCCGCACGGCCTCCGTCGCGGCCCGGTGCCCTCCCCCGGTGTTGGAGTAAAACAGGATGATGTGCCGCTCCGCGTCATGGACTCTCCTCGGCATGGGTTAGAACCTCCTCCGCGATGCGGGCATACGCCCCCATCGCCCGCTCCAGGTCCCGCAAGGACACACTCTCGTCGGCCGTGTGAGCGACCTGCTCCCGGCCCGGACCGAACCCCACGGTCGGAATCCCCAGCTCCCCCATAGTGTACACCCCATCGGTGGAGAACCGCCACGTTCCCACCGTCGGCCGCTGGCCCAGCGCGCCCTCCACCGCGTGAACTACCCGCCGGAGGAAGGGGTGATCCTCGGCCAACAACCAGGCCGGGTACGACTCCCGTCCCCGCACGCGATACCCCGTGTAAGAGACCACGTCGTACTCGGGGACCACCACCTCCCCTCGGATGCCCTCCTTCTGCAAGATGTTCCGAATGTCCGCCAGGGCCTTCACCTCCGTCTCGCCCAACGTGAGACGACGGTCGATGTACAGCTCCACCCGGTCGGGGATGGCGTTGCGGCTGGCCGCAAAGCTGTGGATATGCGTCACCGCGATGCTGCCGCGCCCCAACACCGGGTCATCGGCCAGGGTGGGCGCGAGCAATTCCACCCCGAAAATGACCTTCGCGGCCGCGTACAGCGCGTTCTCCCCGGCCCACGGCGTCGAAGCGTGACACGCACGGCCGTACGTCGTCACCCGAATCTCCAAGCGCCCCCGATGTCCCCGCTTCACGGCCAGGTCCGAGGGCTCCCCCAACACCACGAAGTCGGGGCGAATGCCCATCTCCCGGAGGAGGACCTTCAAGGCAAGCCCCTCCTTGGGTTCCTCCTGGACGACCGCGGCCACGTACAGCGTCCCGCGGCCCCTGTACTCCCGGGCGAAGAGATGGGCCCCGTAGACCATCGCGGCCAGAGGCCCCTTCATATCCGCGGCCCCGCGGCCGTACAGGCGCCCATCGGCAATCTCCCCCCCGAAGGGGGGAAAGCGCCACGCATCCGGGTCCCCGACCCCGACCGTGTCCATGTGGGCGTCGAAGAGGAGGATGGGCCCCTCCCCCGACCCGATGCGTCCGAGCACATTGCCCATAGGGTCCAGGAGAACCTCATCGAAGGCCAGGTCGCGCATCTCCCGGGCCACCCGATGGGCCACGGCCTCCTCCTCCCCGGAGAGGCTGGGAATACGCACCAAATCGCGGGCAAACGCGATCATCCGTTTTGCCAATTCACCTTTGTCCGGCATCGTTTTCAGCATGTCCCCCTAATAGGCTCCCTCCCCGGTAATGACCTTGGGTATGGTCAGGAAAAGAATGCGCACATCCAACCAGGGAGACCAATTTTCCACGTAATAGATATCCAAAAGCATCATCTCATCGAAGGAAAGGTCACTGCGTCCGCTTATCTGCCATAACCCGGTAATTCCGGGACGCACCTCTAATCGCTTGTAATGCCACGGTTCGTACTGTTCCACCTCTTCCGGCAACGCGGGCCGTGGTCCAACAAGGCTCATTTCCCCCTTCAAGACATTGAAAAGCTGGGGTAGTTCATCCAAGCTCCACCGACGTATCCACCGTCCAACGCGCGTTGTCCGCGGATCATCACGTATCTTGAAAATAGGACCGTCGGCCTCGTTCATGTGTTTGAGACGGTGTTTTATGCGATCCGCCTCGGGGATCATGGAACGGAATTTGTACATGTAGAAGGGAACGCCGTCCTTCCCTATGCGTTTCTGCTTGAAGATGATCTCGCCCCGAGGGGAATCGAGTTTGATGGCCAGGGCGATGAGGATCATGAGGGGGGAAAGGATCCCCAGGGCCAGGCTCGCCAGGAGCACATCCATCGTCCGTTTGATGACCTTGTAGTGGCGGGGCAAGGCCACGTCCCGCACGCTGATGAGGGGGATCCCGTTGAGCGTGCTCACTTCCACCCGTCCCAGGCGAAGTTGGAAGAGGTCGGGGACGACCCGGGCGCGCACGCCCGAGCGTTCCCCCTCGGCCATGATGCGCATGATGCGCCGGTAATACTGCCAGGGCAGGGTGATGATGATCTCGTCCACAGCCTCCTCCTGGAGGACTTGCGGCAGGCGGGAGATGGGCCCCAAGGCCCGAATGGGCCCGATGTCCGCGGAATGTTTGTTCGGGTCGTCGTCCAGGAAGCCCACAATGTGGTATCCCCAGTCGGGGTTGGCCATGATGTTGCGCATGATACGCCGCCCCATCTCCCCCGCGCCGATGATGAGGACACGGGCCACGCCCAGTCCGCGCTTGCGCAGCCGGGCGAGCAAGGTCCGCAGGAGCAGGCGTTCGCCCACGAGGAAGAGGATGACGAGGATGGCGGTGTAGACGAAGATGAGACGGGAGTAGAAGAGGGGCCGCCAGAAGAAGACGCCCACAATCATGATGGCGAGCCCCGTCGTCGTCCCGTTGATGATGCCGTACACGTCGTCCCACAAGCGGCGGCCCTGTTGTTCGCCGTACACCCCTTCCATCACGTATGCCCCCAGGAGGATGAGGGTGAGGAGGAGGGCGAAGGGGATGTAGGCGGTGAAGTCGGTGTAATAGGCGGGGTCGACGGCCCGGAACCACTGGAGGCGGTAGCGGATGACATAGGCCACCGCGAAGGCCACGTTGATGCCTATCGCGTCCGCGAGGAGCAACAGGTACCGTAACCGGCGGAAGGCGCGGTTAGACCGTTGATCTGCCATCGTATCCATCCAGCAGGCGATGGTACACGGCCACCGTCTCGCGCGCGGTGCGTTCCCAGGAGAAGCGTTTGGCCCGTTGGAGTCCCCGGCCGCGGAGTTCGTCCCGCCGTGCCGGGTCGGACAGGAGGGAGGCCAGGGCCTGGGCCCAGGCGTCCACATCCTTCGGGGGGAGGAGGAGCCCCCCATCGCCGACGACTTCGGGGAGGGCCGAGGTGGCCGCGGCCACGACAGGGGTCCCGCAGGCCATCGCTTCCAGCACGGGCAGACCGAATCCCTCGAAGAGGGAGGGATAGGCGAAGAGGGTAGCCGCGTTGTACCAGTAAGGCAACTCTTCCGGGGGGATGTAGCCGGGAAAGTGGACGGCCTCTTCGAGGCCCAGGGACGCGGTCAGGCGGAAGAGGTCCTCGTAATACCAACCTTTGGCACCGGCCAGGATGAGGGGCGGGGGCGACGTGCGGGCCCGTCCCCGCCAGCGGGCGTAGGCCCGTATCAGAGTATCCACGTTTTTGCGCGGTTGGAGGGTGCCCACGTAGAGGATGAAGCGGGCGGGCAGGCCCTTCTCCTCCCGCCACGCACGCACCTCGTCCGGGGGCAAGGGGTGAAAGCGGGGGGAGACGCCGTTGGGCACGGTGGAGATCTTCCGCGCGGGGATACCGCTCCAGGCGATGACATCCCGGCGGGTGCTTTCGGAGACCGCGATGACGTGATGGGCCCGGCGCACACTGGTCCGTGTCAGCCATTTCAAGTACAATGCCTTGGCGGGCGGGAGCGTTTCCGGGAAGTGAACGAAGCTGAGGTCGTGCACGGTGACCACGAGGGGGATGTGGCGGGTGGCCAGGGGCACGATGAAGGCCAGGCCGTGGTAGAGGTGCGCTCCCGAGGTGCGCAGGAGGAAGGGCAATCGTCCCTGCTCCCAGGCGATTCGGGCCACAGGGTGGCGGACCGGCCAGTGGGGCCGGTACACGTGCATCGATGTCGGGGGGCTCCATTGCTTATCGCCGGTCACGACGGTTACGTCCATCTCCGGTCGGATGCGGCCGATGGCGTCCAGCAGGGCCTGGCTGTACTGGCTGATACCCGCCCCACGATAGGTGGCGGATGTGTCCAGGAGCAATGCGTTGACCAGGATATGCGGACGTTCGGCCTTCCTGTTCATAGCGGCTCATTATAGCACGGCCCTCTTTTCGAGGGAAGAAGACGGAGGAGGGAGTCATGCCACTGTTAGGAGCACACATGTCGGTTGCCGGTGGGGTGAGCAAAGCCCTGGACCGGGGCAAGTCCATCGGCTGTGACACGATTCAGATCTTCACCCGCAACAACAACCGGTGGGTCTCCAAGCCCATTCCGCCGGAGGAGATCCAGCGCTTCCACGAGAAGGTGAAGGAGACGGGCATCTGGCCCGTGTTCTCCCATGCGGCGTATCTGATCAATCTGGCCGGCCCCGAGGAGGGGTTGTGGGAGAAGTCCATCGCGGCCTTCCTGGACGAGCTGGAGCGGGCGGAGGCCCTGGGCCTGTTGGGAGTGGTCCTCCATCCGGGGTCCCACATGGGGGCCGGGGAGGAGGAGGGGATTCGGCGCATTGTGGCCGCGCTGGACCGCTGTCATGAGGCCACGGAGGGGTATAAGACGTTGACGTTGCTGGAGGTGACCGCGGGGACAGGGGCCCATTTGGGGTATCGTTTCGAGCAGTTGGCGGAGATACGGGCGCGCGTGCGTCACCCCGAGCGGGTGGCCTTTTGTTTCGACACCTGTCACGCGTTTGCCGCGGGGTATGACTTTCGCACGGAGGAGGGGTACGCGCGGGTGATGGAGGAGCTGGACAGGACGCTGGGGATCGAGAACGTGCGGGCCTTCCACCTGAACGACAGCAAGCATCCCCTGGGTTCGCGCAAGGACCGGCATGAGCACATCGGCAAGGGGTACATCGGGCTGGACGGGTTCCGCTGGTTGCTCAACGATCCCCGGTTCGACACGGTCCCCATGGTGTTGGAGACGCCAAAGAGCAAGGACATGCACGAGGACGTGGAGAATCTGGCCGTGCTCCGCAGCCTCATAAGGGGTTAGGCGGGGGTGTTCCCCTCCCGGTCATCCCGGGGTTTGAAGATGTGGATGCCCTCTTCGTAGGGCCAGGTGGTGCCGCACGCGGGGCAGCGGATGGGTTCGGGGCGCAGGGG
>WGAA01000182.1 GCA_015489285.1 Anaerolineae bacterium
TGCCGTAGGTGGGCCCCACGATGGGCAGCCCCGGGAGGGGCCGCGGCGGTCGCTTTATCGCCCACGTGGTCACTCCTGCAAGGAGCACGCTGAGAAGGACCATGCCGATGAGGACAACCCAGGCTTTCCGGCTCATACGCTTTCTTCTCCCCAAAATGTTTAGCCCAAACAAGTAACGAGTAACGGAGTAACGAGTCATTGGTTGGCGTAAAGACAAGATTGGCGTGGTAGGGAACGATTAACGATTGACGATAAACGATTAAAAGGATTAGCGTGAAGACAGCGTTGTCCCACCAGCGCCAACGTCAGTAACGAGTAACCGGATGGCGTAGGCACAAGGTTATCGCCACAAAGCCAACCTTGTCTCCAAGTTACGCATCACGCATTACGTATCACGCATCACGTCGACACAGCCAACCTCCATCGACCACGCCAGCTTTCCCTTTAGCGCCTGACGCATGACGCCTGACGAATGACTATGCCGCCTTCAAGGCCCCGAAGACGCGGTGGGCATCTCGTAATCGGTGGCGGCCAGCCGACGCACCATGTAGAGGAAGAGGCCCAGCGCGAGGAGGGCCAGGGCCAGGGGCACGACCGTGCTCGCGAGCATCCCGACCGTTGTCGCCACCTCCCCTCCCTCGGTGGTCAGCACATCCAGCGCGGCCTCGGGATCGCTCCACACCATCCCCAGCCACGTGAACACCCAGAGAACGCTCTCCCCAAGCGAGGGGAGATCTTCCTGGAACAGCCAGGCCTCCCCCACGGCCACCACGAGGAGCAAAAGCCCGATGAAGATGATCCCCCGGGCAAAACGGGATACCGCCGCACGGGTCCAGAGGAGGGTAGGGGCACGACGGCGGACCCGACTCATGACCCGGTCGGTGAAGTCCGCGGGGAGATCGAAGGCGGCCAGGTTGCGCAGCGCGTATTCCGCGCTGCGCAACGCCTCCAGGCGATCCCGGCAGGCGGGACATGTGGCCACGTGGCCGCGAACCCGTTGCCGTTCCTCCCAGGACAGCTCTCCGTCCAGGTAGCGGTGAAGTATCTCGTCGTCCATGTGCGTGGTCATGGTCGGATCCCTCGGTTCTCCAGCGCGGTGCGCAGCAGCTCCCGCGCCCGGTGGATGTGTGTTTTCACCGTCCCCATAGGCATGTCCAGCGCCTCGGCGATCTCCTTGTAGGACATGTCCTCCAGGTAGCGGAGGGTGATCACGGCCCGGTAGTGAGGGGGAAGGGAGGCGATGACCTCCTCCACGGCCCGACGGATCTCGTTCTGCAGGACCCGATCTTCCGGATCCGCGGCCCGGTCACGCGCGGGGAGCCGGGGCGACAGGTCCTGCTCACGCATGAAGCTCTCCCGCCGTCCCTGTTGGCGCAGGTAGTCGTAACAGCGATTCGTCGCGATGCGATAAATCCACGGCTTGAAACTGCGCCGGGTGTCGAAGGTGTGCAACATCTGGTACGTGCGCACGAACACCTCCTGCGTGAGGTCCAGGGCCGTATCCCAGTGCCCCACCAGGCGGTAGGCCAGGTTGGCGATGCCCCGCTGATACCGTTGGACGAGGAGGGAGAACGCGTCCGTATCCCCCTGCTGGGCGCGACGGGCCAACTCTTCGTCGGAGACCGCTTCCCTGTGTTCCCGGTGTTCCCTCGCGATCAAAGCGAGCGCCTCTGCTGTCGTCATAGTCCCACCCACAGAACGAGCAGGATGTTCCCCGCGGAGGGAACATCCTGCCCCTTATTGTACCCCATGTTGGCCGAACGTCCTCATGGACAACCTTGGGTCCTAGGGTCTGCCTCCGGGGGGCAGGGGAACGTGCCGTCCGCCGGGTCCTCTGCCCTGGGGATGATGTCCCCGGCAGATGATACGGATGAAGGGATTTTGTGCCCGCGGGCCCCAATATCCCTTATCCAGCCCCTCGAGGAGCCAATCGCCCTCCTCCTGGGAGATGCGTCCGTTGCTCACGGCCCGCTCGATGGCCTCCCGCAGCGGCTTCTCGCACGCGCCTTGCACCGCCGTGTACACATCCTGCAAGTCCACGCCGGCCCTATCGGCCAGCTCGGCCAGGGTTCGGCCGCCCCACAACTGGACCCGTAGCTCCTCGGGGGTCATGTGCAGGGCCTGGGCCGCGGCTTCCAGGCCGGCGCGACCGCACAGACGGGCCGGCGTCATGGCCTGCTGCACGGCCATCTCACGACCCATGTCGGGGGCAGCGGAGGGGGCAGCGGGCCACCGGTCCAGGGCCAGCACCGACCCGGCTACGACCAGGAGGAGTATCCCCACAATAGCACCAACACTGAGCCAACGCGATTTCTGCTTCATCATCGTCCACCTCCTTTGGAACATCGCCTGTGAAACCGCGGTTTCCGCCCGGTAATACGCCCACCCCGGTGGGGATGTTTCATGCGGGTAACGAGTGAGGAGTCCGGTTCAGACTTCCGAAGTCTGCGAGACTTCGGAAGTCTGGGTAGGCCGCTTCCAGCGGCCTTCGCCTCGATGTAGCACGGGGTCTTTAGCCCCGTGCGGGGATGGCGTGGCGGCGTTGTCCCAGCGGCGCCGGGCGCTAAACCGTCCGGCTCATCCTAGCGAAGGCCTGCGGCCTCCGGCTAACGAGTCACGAGTAACGAGTAACCGGCTGGCGTGGGAAGACAACGATTAACGATTGACAATTAACGATTAAAGGGCCGGAGCGAGGACAAGGTTGACCCTACCGCGCCAACCCGGCTCTAAACCACGCATTACGCATCACGTATCACGCATCACGCCGTCAAACCATGCCTCCAGCGCCGACGTCCTCACCAGCGCCTGACGCATGACGAGTGACGTGTGACGTTACGCATCACGCATCACGCATCACGTACTTTAAGCCAATATGCGCTATCCGCGCCGACCTCCTCCCCGCGCCTGACGCATGACGGATGACGAATGACGCCTGACGCCGCGGCCCCCCTCCGGCTTTGCTTTTCCCCCCGCCCTGGGTACAATCGAAGGGGTACATCCTTGACACGAACCGGGAGATGGTATGCGCACATACGAATCGTGGGGCCGGTTTCCCAAAGTGCGACCTCGTCAGGTCGTCCCCATCCGCTGGCGGACGGACATCCCTGCCCTGGACGCTTTCGACGCGCCCGTCCTTGCCCACGGCATGGGGCGCAGTTACGGCGACGTCTGCCTGAACGAGAACGGCGTCCTCCTGGACACCACCCCCCTTTCCCGCTTCATCCACTTCGACCCGGAACAGGGGATCCTCCGCTGTGAGGCCGGCGTGACCCTCGATCAAGTGCTGGAGCTCGTCGTGCCCTACGGCTGGTTTCTCCCCGTCACCCCGGGGACGAAGTATGTCACCGTCGGGGGGGCCGTTGCCAACGACGTCCACGGCAAGAACCATCACCACGGGGGCACCTTTGGCCGCTACGTCACCCGTTTCGAGCTCGTCCGCTCCGACGGCTCGCAGCTCATCTGCTCCCCGGAAGAGCACGGGGACCTCTTTCGGGCCACCATTGGGGGCCTGGGGTTGACAGGGCTCATTACCTGGGTCGAATTCCGCCTCAAACGCATCCCCTCCGCCCTCATCGAAGAAGAGCTCATCCGCTTCGAAAACCTGGACGAGTTCTTCGAGATCTCGGCCCAATCGGACGTGGATTACGAGTACACCGTCGCCTGGGTGGACTGTCTGGCCCAGGGGAAGCAACTGGGGCGGGGGATCTTCATGCGGGGCAATCACGCGGACGTGCCGAACGCGCTCTACCCCAACAGCAAACGAAAATGGGGCGTGCCCTTGGATTTCCCCGAATTCGTCCTCAACCCCCTCTCCATGAAGATCTTCAACACCCTTTACTACCACCGCCTGCGGGAAAAGCGGAAAACGGTCCTGGTGCACTACGAACCCTACTTCTACCCCCTGGACGCCATCAAGAACTGGAACCGCATCTACGGGCGCCGCGGGATGCTCCAATTTCAGTGCGTCGTGCCCTTCGGCGACCACCGGGAGGTCATTGCCGCGATCATCGGGCGCATCGCGCGCAGCCGACGGGCCTCCTTCCTGGCCGTCCTCAAGGAATTCGGCCACGTTGCCTCCCCCGGCCTCATGTCCTTCCCGCGGCCCGGGGTCACCCTGACCCTGGACTTCCCCTACGAGGGGGTGCCCACCATGCACCTCTTCGACGACCTGCACGCGCTGGTGCGGGAAGCCGGAGGCGCCTTCTACCCGGCAAAGGATACCCACATGACGCCGGAGGAATTCCGCCTCTCCTACCCGCGCTGGCAGGAATTCCTGAACTACGTGGACCCCAAGTTCTCCTCCAGCTTCTGGCGCCGTGTGTGCCCGGAGTGCGGGGATTAGAATCGGAGATGGGAGCGATGACGAACGTGTTGATTGTCGGTGCCACATCTGCAATCGCCCAGGAAGTGGCCAAACACTTCGCCCGCGCGGGGGATAGACTCTTCCTCGTGGGACGCAATGAGGAGAAGTTGAACGCGGTGGCCGACGACCTGCGGGTCCGCGGGGCGGAAACGGTGGCTACCTTCCTCATGGACGTCAACGATCTGGAACGCCATGAACCCATGATCGAGGAGGCGGAACGGACACTGGGCCCCCTGGACGTGGTCCTCATCGCGCACGGGGTCCTGCCCGACCAGAAGGCCGCGGAGCAGGACGTCCGTTTGGCCCTGGACACCTTCCACACGAACGCGACGAGCGTCATCGCCCTGTTGACCCCCCTGGCCAACCGCTTCGAGCAGCGGGGACGGGGGACGATAGCCGTTATCTCCTCGGTGGCCGGGGACCGGGGGCGCCAGAGCAATTACGTGTACGGCTCGGCCAAGGCCGCCGTCTCCGCGTTTACCTCGGGCCTGCGCAACCGCCTCCACCGGGCGGGCGTCCAGGTCATCACCGTAAAACCGGGGATGGTGGACACGCCGATGACGGCTCACATGCGCAAGGGCCCCCTCTTCGCCTCCCCGGAGAAGGTGGGGAAGGACATCTACAACGCCATCCTCAAGGGGAAGGATGTGGTCTACACGCCCTGGTACTGGGCCCTGATCATGTGGCTCATCGTCCACATCCCCGAAAGCCTGTTCAAACGGCTGAAGCTCTGACCCGACCGCGCCTCCGGCCCTAGCGCCGACTCAGCCACCGGGAGAGGGTCCGCATCAACGGGGGCCAGACGCGCATGTAAACCCCGTACAGGGGGGACATGGGCAGGTCCCAGGGCCCGATCCAGGGTTGGAACACGCCGCCGAACCCCAGCTTGAACCGGTAGACCCCCCACATGGGGTCCGTCTCCTCCAGGACATCGGGGGCGCCCCACATGTCGTACACAGTGCACCCCCGGGCGCGGGCCCGGCGTATCGCCTCCCACTGGAGGAGGTGGTTGGGCATGTGGCGACGGACGGGTCCCCCGGCCGACGCGCCGTACATGTACCAGGCCCTTTCCCCAAAGAAGAAGAGGATAAGCCCGGCAACGGGTTCCCCCTCCCACTCGGCCAGGAGGAGCACGGCCATGTCCCGGGAGAGAAAATGGCGCCACACCCGTTCGTAATACGCGTAGGGACGGATAAGGAACCCGTCCCGGCGTGCCGTCTCCGCGTAGAGGGCGTAGAACCGGGGCAAATCGGCCACATCCCCCTCGCGAACGCGGATCCCCCGGCGTCCGGCCAGGCGGATGTTATAGCGCCACTTGGGCTTCATGCGGGCGAGCAACTCCTCCTCCGACCCCCGCAGGTCCAGGAGGACGGTGTTGCGGAACTGGATTGCCTCGGGCGAGGGCACCCACCCCAGGTCCCGCAATTGCTTCTGCACCCGCTCCCCCTCGGGTGTCCGGGGGTCCACATCGGGGTCGATTTTGAGGAAGAGGAGGTGATGGGCCTCGGCCGCGTCGGCCAGCGCCCGCAGCACGGTGACCACGTGAAGGGGATCCCCCCAGTCCAGGATGGGCCCCTTCGGCACGTACCCCACCGCGAGGGGGAGGGGATGAAGACGTCGGGTGAGCAGGAGGGCCTGCCCCACCGGCGTCCCCTGGAGGAGGACCCGCAAGGGATGGGCGCGCCATCCCGTCTGGCCCTTGACCTCCCCCCATTCCCACGTTTGAAGCACGTGGGGGTGGGGAAACATCAACAACCCCCGGTTCCACTCCTCACGTTGTGCGACGCGTTCGACCGTGTGGACGTTCATTTGATGGGAGGAAGGGCGGTCCAGTCGTAGCCGATATCCGGGTCATCGTGGGGGATGCGCCCCTCGTCCTCGGGATCGTACACCCGGGAGGTGATGTAGAAGAGATGGGCTTCGCCGCTGAGCACCTTGACGCCGTGGGCCACCCCCGGCGGGATCTTCAACACGATGGGATCGTAATTGTCCCCCATGTAGATTTCTTCGATGACCTTGTACGTGGGGGAATCGGGACGGAGATCGCACAGGACCGCCTTGACGTTGCCGATGGGCACGTACCACCAGTCGACCTGTTTGTGGTGGATGTGCCAGGCCTTGGCCACGCCCGCGAACATGCGGCTGTGACTCCACTGGCCGAACCCCTCGGCAAAGAAGGGGTCGGTCACCCGGATGATCTCCCGGAAGAACCCGCGCGCGTCGCGGTGCGTCACCAGCTCCTTTATCTCCACACCGTGGATCTTGCTCTCCATCCGACTAGGCCTCCAGCAGGGTTTCTAAGGGGACGTAAGGGAGGTCGAAGGCCGCGGCAACGGCCGGGTAGGTGATGTGCCCTTTGTACACGTTCACCCCTTTGGCCAATCCCGGATCCTCCTGCACGGCCCGGAGGAACCCCTTGTTGGCCAGGGCCAGGGCGTAGGGCAGCGTCGCGTTGGAGAGGGCAAAGGTGGATGTGCGGGGTACGGCGCCGGGCATGTTGGCCACGCCGTAATGCAGCACCCCGTCCACGAAGTACGTGGGATTGCTGTGGGAGGTGGGGTGGATCGTCTCCACACATCCCCCCTGATCCACATCCACGTCCACGATGACGCTCCCCTCCTTCATCTCCCGCACCATATCCCGGGTCACGAGCTTGGGCGCACGCGCGCCCTTGATGAGCACCGCGCCGATGACCACGTCCGCGTACTTGACCGTCTCCGCGATGTTGTGGACGTTGGAGGCCAGGGTGGTCAGGCTGCCGTGGAGGATGTGGTCCAGGTAGCGCAGGCGCTCCAGGTTCTTCTCGATGAGGGTCACGTGGGCCCCCATGCCCAGCGCGATCTGCGCCGCGTTCGTGCCCACCGTCCCCCCGCCGATGATGAGGACGTCCGCGGGCCGAACCCCGGGAACCCCGGCGAAGAGCTTCCCCCGGCCGCCGTTCGTCTTCTGCAGGTAATACGCGGCGATCTGGACGGCCATACGTCCTGCCACCTCGCTCATGGGCGTCAACAGGGGCAGCCGCCCCTTCGCGTCCTCCACCGTCTCATAGGCGATGGCCGTCGTCCCCGCCTTCAGCAACTGTTCCGTCACCTCCCGGGATGCGGCCAGGTGCAGGAAGGTGAACAGGATGAGATCCTCCCGCAGGAAGGGATACTCCGGGGGCAGGGGTTCCTTGACCTTGATGACGAGCTGGGACCGTTCCCACACTTCCGCGGCCGTGTCCAGCACCTGAGCACCGGCGAGACGGTACTCCTCGTCGCTGAAGCCGCTCCCCGCGCCTGCCTGACGTTCCACCAACACCGTGTGTCCCGCGTCCACCAGTGTGCGCACGCCACCGGGGGGCATGGCCACACGGAATTCCTGATCTTTGATCTCCTTGGGAATTCCGATGATCATGAAGTCCTCCTGGAATCGAAGGTTTTCCCCTTACTCCTCGACCCACGACGTATCCACAATGTTGAGACGCTGGAAGGTGCCCCGAACGCGCGCCTTCGGCCCGATGATGGAATGTTCCACCAGCGCGGACTCGATGGTCGTTCCTTCGCCCACGATGGCGTCCCGCACCAGGGCATCCCGGATCACCGCGCCGTCCAGCACGGTGGCGTAGGGCCCGACGACGGCACGCTCGATGGTGACACCTTCTCCCACGTACGAGGGGGGGATGACCACACCTTGCGGGAAGGAGAAACGGCCGTCATTGGCCGCGCCGTGGGCCAGCAGGTACCGGTTCGTGTCCAATGTGGCCTCGATGGTCCCGCAATCCTTCCACACATCCACCTCCTGGGGGCGGAACAGGGCCCCGCGGTCGATCATGAGCTGCAGCGCGTCGGCCAGGTAATATTCCCCTTTGGTCTGAATATCCCGGGCCAGGAGCTCCTCGATGGCCTCGACCAGTTGGCGCCCCTCCCGCAGCCAGTACAATCCGATGAGGGCCAGACGGTGCTCCATCGTGTCCGGCTTCTCCACGAACCGCACGATCCGCCCCTCCTCATCGGTCATGGCAATGCCAAACCGTCGGGGATCCTCCACCTCCTTGACGAAGGCAATGCCGTCCGCGTCCGTGGAGCGCACCACATCCAGGGAGCCATCCGCGATGGTGTCCACGAAGATGATGAAGAGGGGGCCGGAAAGGTAGTCCCGGGCCAGCCAGAGGGCGTGGGCTTGCCCTTTCAGTTCCCGCTGTTCCACGTACCGGGTCACGGGAAAGGTGTAATGGGTGTCCACGTACTCCGCGATCTGGTCCCCCATGTAACCGACGATGAAGATGGCCTCGTCGATATCGAACCCCTGGAAGCGGTCCAGAATGTGGGCCAGGACCGGTTTGCCCGCCACGTTGATGAGGGGCTTCGGTCGGACGTACGTGTGAGGTCGCATACGTGTGCCGTAACCGGCAAGGGGGATTACCAGCTTCATTGCGTCTCCTCCATTCCTCGAGAGTAAGTTGGGGACCCTTCCCCTCTTGATTATAATGGCGGGAAAGGAAATGCGGAAGAACGGGCCAGGAGAAGGGATTATGGAGACACCCCAGTCGGAAGAACGTTCGGTCACCCTCTTTCTCGTGCTTGCCGGGCCCTCGGGTGTGGGCAAGGCCACCCTGACGAAAGCACTCCTCCAACGTCACCCGGAAATCCACCGCCTCCACACGGTCACCACCCGCCCCCCACGCCCCGGGGAAAAGCCGGGGGACCAGTATGTGTTCGTGGACCGGGAGACTTTTTTGCGCATGCTGGAACGAGGGGAGCTCATGGAGAGCAGCCCCGTGTACAAGGACGGGAATTTGTACGGTATGCCCAACAAGATCCTCAACCAGGTGCCCCCGGACAAGGATATCGCCCTCATCGAGGTGGACATCCGAGGCAAGGAGTTCCTGAAACGCCGCTACCCTGACTGCGTCACCGTTCTCATTGTGGCCCCCATCGAGGAGCTGGCCGAACGCCTGCGCCGACGGGATCCCCACATGTCCGACGAAGAATACCGCCGCCGTCTGACCACGGCGCTGGAATGGTTGCAGGCCGCCCCCACCTTCGACTACATCGTGGAAAATCCCCAGGGGGAAATGGAGAAGGCCCTGGCCGTGTTGGAGGCCATCCTGACGGCGGAGCTCCACCGGCCCCACCGCTACCTGCGCCGACACCCTATCCTGAACGAGATGGGCGTCTTCGCCTCCGGGGAGGATCTCACAGGTACAGACGGGGCACCCGCGCGGTAAGTCCCGTCGTGATCTCGTAGTTGATGGTTTGGGCCCAGTGGGCCACCTCTTCCGCGGTGATGTGCTCTTCCCCCTGGCGACCGATGACGACGACCTCATCCTCCACCCGGACTTCGGGAATGTGGGAGACGTCGACGACGATCTGGTCCATGCTCACCCGACCGAGGATACGCGCCCGCCGTCCCCGGATCAGCACGGCCCCCCGGTTGGAGAGGATACGCGGGTACCCGTCCCCGTAGCCGATGGGCACGAGCGCGACCCGGGTCGGACGTTCGGTGATGAAGGTGCGCCCGTAGCCGATGCCCGTGCCCGAGGGCAGGGTGCGCACTCGGGTCACCACGCTTTTCAGGGTGAGCACGGGACGCAGGGGGATGGGGCTCGGCCAGTCCGGGGAGGGGCGGAGCCCGTAGAGGGCAATGCCCGGTCGGACCGCGTCCAGGTGGGCCTGGGGGAAACGCAGGGTCGCGGCGCTGTTACACGCGTGGCGCAGGGGGATGACGATGCCCCGCGCGTTCAACGTGTCCAGCACGTCACGGAAGTGCCGAAATTGGCGGTACATAGGGGTCGGGTCGGCCTCATCGGCCGTGGCGAAGTGGGTGTAGATGCCCTCCACGTAGATGTGGGGCCGACGGCGCAGCATGGCGATGAAGGGAAGTACGTCTTCCGGCGGTAGGCCGTAACGGCTGAGCCCTGTGTCCACTTTGACGTGCACGGGGTAGGGGGAGGTGGCTTGCGCGTCCAGGGCGCGGGCAAAGGCCGCGGTGTTCACCGTGGGGGTCAGGCGGTAGCGGATGAGGGTGCCGACGGCGTCCAGGGGGACGTAGCCCAGGACGAGGATGGGGACGTGGATGCCCGCGCGGCGGAGGGCAATCCCCTCCTCCAGGCGATGGACTGCGAGGCGCGTGGCGCCCGCGCGCAGGGCCGTGCGCGCGACGGGGACGGCTCCGTGGCCGTAAGCGTCGGCCTTGACGACCGCGATGAGTTCCACCCCCGTGCCCAGGACGCCGCGCAAGGCCCGCACGTTGGCTGCGAGCGCGGCCAGGTCGATTTCGGCCCATGTCACGTGCGTTCGGGGCATCGTCCCTCCCTCACTCACCGGATTCCCCCACCGTCACGTAAGGACGAATCTTCTCCAGGGTCGCCGGGCCGATCCCCTTGACCCGCAGGAGGTCTTCCACCCGACCGTAGGGACGCCCCTGAAGGATGCGTTCGGCCGTGGCCGGACCGATGCCGGGGATGGCTTCCAGTTCCTTCAGGCTCGCCCGGTTGATGTCCAGGGGAAAGACGACGTTGTCCCGGCCCTCGTCCACGGTCATCTTCTTGTGGCTCCCCCGCGATGGCACGTGCACGTGTTGGCCGTCCCGCAGGGGGAGGGCCAGGTTGATCCGGGCGCGGTCCGCGTCCTCGGTCAACCCACCGGCAGCCCGAACGAGGTCGGCGAGGCGACTGCCCTGGGGCAGGGAATACACGCCCGGCCGGGCAACCGCGCCGCTGATGTCCACCTGGATGGGAAGGGGGG
>WGAA01000183.1 GCA_015489285.1 Anaerolineae bacterium
GGCCAACCCCACGGCCACACCCACCAGAACGCCCAGGACGAAATATTTCACATAAGGTCCATGTCCTCTCTCGGGGGTCATACGCCTCTCATCGCATCCTGCATCGGGGCACCGCTCTCCGTCGACACCACGTATTGTACCCCGCGCAGGGGGAACGGGGAAAAAGCGGGGGGAAGACATCCGAAGTCTGGGGGCAGTTGCCCCGGAATTTTTCCCATTTCTACTGCAAAAATTGACAAAATCCCCCCGCCTCCCCTATACTCCTGTCAGGCTGCCGAAGTGGACTTGAGAAATCGCCGGTACGGACTTCCGAAGTCCGGAGAAGGGAGTACGCCGATGGCCGGAGGACGGGGAACGACAACGGAACATGTCCTGGAGCTCCTCCTGAAGGAGGGGCCCATGACCGTGCGGGATATCCAGGAGACCCTGGGGTTGAGCAGCAGCGCGGTGCGCCTCCACCTGGACACGCTGTACCGGGAAGGGCTGGTCACGGTGGAGACCCGACGACAAGGGGTGGGGCGGCCGGTAAAGGTGTACAAGCTGACACCAAAGGCCCGAGGCGCCCTGGGGAGGGGAAACGACGCCCTGACCATCTCCCTCCTCCGGGAAGTCATCGAATCGGAAGGGCCGGAGAAAACCCGCCAGCTCCTGAGCCGCGTCTCCACCCGTCTCGCCCGGGAGTACAAGCGCCAGCTGCGCGCCTCCCGTCTCTGGCCTCGGGTGCAAGAACTGCGGGACCTGTTGCGCAAGCGGGGCGTCGTTGCCGACATCCAGCAACGGGAGGATACCATCTACATCTACGAGTACACCTGTCCCTACCACGAAGTAGCCCAGGAACACCGCCTCGTCTGTGAAATGGAGGAACGGTTCCTGCGGGAAGTGCTGGACGCGCCCGTCACCCTGCACGACTGCATGGTGGACGGGGCACACAAGTGCATCTTTGCCATCAAAGCAGGAGGGTAACCCCTCCCAAACTTTCAAGAAAGGAGAGTGTATACGCTATGGCGAGCACGTTGGAGATACGAGATCTTCATGCAGGGGTCGAAGGCAAGGAAATCCTCAAAGGGGTCAACCTGACCCTGCACCAGGGGGAAATCCACGCGCTCATGGGGCCCAACGGGTCGGGCAAGAGCACCCTGGCCTACGTCATCATGGGGCACCCCCAGTACGAAGTGTACAGCGGGGATATCCTCCTCGACGGCGAGAGCATCCTGGACATGTCCCCGGACGAGCGGGCCCGGGCCGGGATCTTCCTGGCCTTCCAGTACCCCGTGGCCATCCCCGGCGTCACCGTGGCCCACTTCCTGCGGCAAGCGGTGAGCGCGGTCCGGGGGTACACGGCCCAGAAGAACACCAACGGCCCCGTCGGTTCCAACCTCATCCCCCTGCGGGAATTCCGCCAGGAGCTCAACGAGAAGATGCGCATGCTGGGCATCGACCCCTCCTTTGCCCGACGGTACCTCAACGACGGGTTCAGCGGGGGGGAGAAGAAGCGGCTGGAAATCCTCCAGCTGGCCATGCTGCGTCCCAAATTTGCCATCCTCGACGAGACCGACTCCGGGCTGGACATCGACGCGGTGCGCGCGGTGGCCGAAGGGGTCAAACAACTCGTCGGCCCGGACCTGGGCGTCCTCATCATCACCCACTACCAGCGGATCCTCAACTACATCGAACCCCACTACGTCCACGTCTTCTACGACGGACGTATCGTCAAATCGGGCGGGCCCGAGCTGGCCCACGAACTGGAAGCCCAGGGATATGAGTGGATCCGCCGGGAATTCGGTGAACCGGTAGCGCACGCCTAATTTACCCGACAGGAAAAGCGCTCGGAAACCGGAATTCCCTCGGCGTAACGCCGGACGCTGAACTACCGTGCGAATTTTGGCAGGCCGGAACACCCCAGACTTCCGAAATCTGCGAGATTTCGGAAGTCTGGCGGGGAAACGCACGAACACTCTCGACAGGAGATGAGATATGGCGACGAAGAGCGATAGAGAACTTTTGGAGGGGATCAAAGAGGATTACGCGGAACGATACGGGTTCCGCGTGCCGGAAAAATACGTCTTCAAACCCCGTAAGGGACTGGATCACGAGATCATCGACATCATCTCCGACATGAAGGGGGAACCGGAGTGGATGCGGGAATTCCGGCACAAGGCCCTGGACATCTTCCTGCAGAAACCCATGCCCACCTGGGGTCCCGACCTGTCGGAGATCGACTTCGACGACATCTACTACTACATCAAGCCCACGGAAAAGGCGGGCACCTCCTGGGACGAAATTCCCGAGGAGATCAAGCGCACGTTCGACCGCCTGGGCATCCCCGAGGCGGAACGGAAGTTCCTCGCCGGTGTGGGCGCCCAATTCGAATCCGAAGTCGTCTACCACTCCCTCAAGGAGGAATGGGAGAAGCAAGGGGTCATCTTCCTGGACACCGATACCGCCTTAAAGGAACATCCGGACCTCTTCCGGGAGTACTTCGCCACGGTCGTTCCGCCCACGGACAACAAGTTCGCGGCCCTGAACAGCGCGGTCTGGTCCGGGGGATCCTTCATCTACGTCCCCCCGGGGGTTCACGTGGACATCCCCTTGCAGGCCTACTTCCGCATCAACGCCCAGGCCATGGGCCAATTCGAGCGCACGCTCATCATCGCCGACGAGGGCAGCTACGTCCACTACGTGGAGGGGTGCACGGCTCCCATCTACTCCAAGGACAGCCTACACGCGGCCGTGGTGGAAATCATCGTCAAGAAGAACGCCCGAGTCCGCTACACGACCATTCAGAACTGGTCCACCAACGTGTACAACCTGGTGACCAAGCGGGCCGTTGCTCACGAGGGCGCCACCATGGAATGGGTGGACGGCAACCTGGGGTCCAAGGTGACCATGAAATACCCCGCGGTGATCATGCTGGGGCCCCGGGCCCACGGCGAAGTCCTCTCCATCGCCTTCGCGGGGAAGGGACAGCACCAGGACGCGGGGGCCAAGATGATCCACGCCGCCCCCTACACCACCAGCCGCGTCATCTCCAAATCCATCAGCAAGGATGGAGGACGGGCGTCGTACCGGGGCCTTCTCAAGGTCACCCCGGGGGCGCACCACGTCAAGTCCAACGTGGTATGTGACGCGCTCCTCCTGGACCCCCAATCCCGGTCCGACACTTACCCCTACATCGAAATCGCGGAGGACGATGTGGAGATCGGCCATGAGGCCTCGGTGAGCAAGATCGGCGAGGAGCAGCTCTTCTACCTCATGAGCCGGGGGTTGACCGAGGAGGAAGCGGCCACCCTCATCGTGGCCGGCTTCATCGAACCCATGACCAAGGAACTGCCCATGGAATACGCGGTCGAATTGAACCGGCTCATCCAACTGCAAATGGAAGGGTCCATCGGATAAAACGAACAGAAAAGGGAGCTAGCCCATGAGGATACAAGAACGTACTCGCGAGTGGACATTCACCATCGAGGCTGTTCACGCGCTATCGGACCTACTGGATGAACCCGACTGGATGCGCGACCTGCGGGTGCGCGCCTGGCGTTTCTTCGAAGAGATTCCCTGGCCCACGGGCAAGGAGGAGACGTGGCGCCGCACCCCCTTGCGCGGCTTCCACCTGGACGCTTACCGTCCCTTCAGCCCCGAACGCCTGCGGGAAATCCCCACCGAGGGGGAACTGGCCACCGTCTATCAGGACCACCTGGCCGAGCTGGCATCCTCGGGGGAACTCATCATGGACGAAGGGCAGGCCATCTACCATCACCTGGCCGAAGAGTGGCAGGCCCGGGGCGTCATCTTCACCGACATGCACACCGCGGTCCGGGAATACCCGGACCTGGTGCAGCAATACTTCGGCCAACTCGTGGAGACGGACGCCAACAAATTCGCCGCCCTCCACTACGCCTTCTGGCGGGGCGGGACCTTCCTCTACGTCCCCCGGAACGTGGAGGTCACCCTCCCCTTCCAGACCCTGGCCCGACTGAGCCTGCCCCATTCGGCCGGCTTTTACCACACCCTGGTCATCACCGAGGAGAACGCGGCCGTCACCCTCCTGGAGGACTTCTTCGGCGGACAGGAGGGGATGCACGACGGCGTGGTGGAGCTCTTCCCCGGGCCCAACAGCCGCCTCCGCTACGCCCACGTGCAGGACTGGGATATGACCTTGTGGAACTTCGGCACCCAGCGCATCCGCTCCTCCAGGGATTCGGAGGTCATCCACCTCATCTCCTCCTGGGGCAGTCGGCTCAGCAAGGTGTGGATCACCCTGGACCTAGTGGAACCGGGCGCGCGGGGTCAGCTCCTCGGCGTCTACTTCACGACGGACCACCAGCACATCGACCATCACACCATGCAGAACCACATCGCGCCCGCCTGCGCCAGCGACCTTCTTTACAAGGGCGCGCTCAAGGACGAGAGCCGTTCCGTGTACCAGGGGTACATCAAAGTGTGGCCCGGCGCCCAGAAGACCGACGCGTACCAGGCCAATCGCAACCTCATGCTGGACGGACGGGCTCGCGCGGATTCCATCCCCGGCCTGGAAATCGAGGCCGACGACGTCCGCTGTACCCACGGCGCGACGGCCGGGCCCATCCCCGAGGAATACCTCTTTTACATGGAAAGCCGCGGGCTCGACCGCACCCAGGCCGAACGCCTCATCGTCGCCGGATTCTTCGAGGAAGTCCTCACACGGGTGGAGAACGAGGACGTCCAGCGCAAGCTCGAGGCCACCATCGCGGACCGGTTAGGGGTTCCCCTGGAGGACCTGGGATACTGAGAGGAGGAAGACCATGTCAACGACACAGGGCCTGGACCCACGGCGGATTCGGGAGGACTTTCCCATATTCGGGGAGCGCGCGCGGGGGAAACCGCTGATCTACCTGGACAGCACGGCCTCGGCCCAGAAACCCCGGCAGGTCATCGACGCCATGACCTCCATGTACGAACACGCGTACGCCAACGTCCACCGGGGCATCTACGAGCTCAGCGAGCGGGCCACCCAGATGTACGAGGACGCGCGGCGGAACATCGCCCGCTTCATCAACGCCCGCTCCCACCGGGAAATCGTGTTCGTGCGCAACGCCACCGAGGCCATCAACCTCGTCGCCTATGCCTGGGGCCTGAGTCACCTCACCCCGGAGGACGAAATCCTGGTCACCCAGATGGAGCACCACTCCAACCTTGTGCCCTGGCAACTCGTTGCCGCGCGCACGGGGGCCCGCCTGCGCTGGGTCCCCATCACCCCCGACGGACATCTGGACATGGACGCGGCGGACCGGCTCCTCAACGAACGGACCCGTCTCTTCGCCTTCACGGCCATGTCCAACGTCCTGGGTACCATCACCCCCGTCCGGGAGCTGGTCAGCCGGGCCCACAGCGTCGGGGCCCTGGCCCTGGTCGACGGCGCGCAGAGCGTCCCCCACCTCCCCACCGACGTCCAGGCGTGGGACGCGGACTTCGTGGCCTTCTCCGGGCACAAGATGCTGGGGCCCACGGGCATCGGCGTTCTCTACGGCAAACGGGCCCTCCTGGAGGAGATGCCCCCCTTCCTCGCGGGTGGCGAGATGATCCGGGAGGTCACCATGGAGGGGGCCACGTGGAACGACGTCCCCTACAAGTTCGAAGCGGGGACCCCCGCGGTGGTGGAGGCCGTGGGGTTGGGCGCGGCCGTCGATTACCTGCGGGAGCTGGGGATGGAGCGGGTTCACGCCCACGAGCGCGCGCTCGTCGCCTACGCGTACGACCGCCTGAGCGCGCTGGACGGGGTGCGGATCCTGGGTCCGGGCCCTGAGGACCGGGGAGGGGTGCTGGCCTTCGTGGTCGAGGGCGTGCACCCCCACGATGTCGCGGCATTCCTGGATTACGAGGGGATTGCCGTGCGCGCGGGGCACCATTGTGCCCAACCCGTCCATGATGCCTACGGTGTCCCCGCAACGGCCCGGGCCAGTTTCTACATTTACAACGACCGTGAGGATGTGGACCGCCTCGTCGACGCGCTGCGGCGGGCCATCCGCATGTTCACAGGTTGACCCGGAGGGAGAAAGGCCATGTACGATCTCTACGCCGAGGAGATCCTCGACCACTACAAATTTCCCCGTAACAGGGGGAAGATGGATAATCCGGACCGGGTCTACCACGACCACAACCCCCTGTGTGGGGATGAAGTCACCATCATGCTGCGCATCGAGGACGGCCGGGTCAAGGACGTCAAGTGGGAAGGCCAAGGATGTACCATCAGCATGGCTTCGGCCTCCATGCTCAGCGAGGCCGTCAAGGGGAAGAGCCTGGAAGAATTGCGGACGTGGGGCAAGGAGCACGTCCTCGACCTCCTGGGCATCCCCCTGGGTCCGGTCCGTCTGAAGTGCGCCCTTCTCCCCCTCAAAGCCCTCAAAGCCGCGGTGTGGGGGCTGGAGGGGACGGAGGAGCATGAGGAGACCTAAATCCAAGCCCAAAAGGAGGACCATAACTCATGAGCGAAGAACAAAAACAAGCCCCGGCTGAACCGACGGAAACGACGGAGGAGGAGTTCAACGTCTCCGCGGAGGACATCCGCCAGGTCCTGAAGGAACACGTGTATGACCCGGAGATCGGCATCAACATCATAGACTTGGGCCTGGTCTACGACATCAAAGTCCTGCCCGAGGACCGACGGGCCATCATCACCATGACCCTTACCAGCCCCGGGTGTCCGGTGGGCCCCCAGATTCTCGCGGCCGCGGAGTACTGGGTGCGGGAGACCTTCCCCCAGCTCAAGGATGTGGAGATCGAGCTGGTGTGGAGCCCCCTGTGGAACCCCTCCATGATGAGCGACGAGGCCAAGGACCTCCTGGGCATCTTCTAGGCCCGAGCAGACGCCGGACTTCCGGAGTCTGCGCGGCTTCGGAAGTCTGGCGTGCCCCGGCCTTGGCTAACGAGTGACGAGTAACGAGTGACCGGCTGGCGTGAAGACAACGATTAACGATTGACGATTAACGATTAAAGGACCGGCGCGAGGGCTAGGTTGACCCTATCGTGCCAACCTGGCCCTACGTTACGCATCACGCATCACGTTTCACGTCATCACGTCATCAAGCCAAGCTACGCCTGCAACGCCGACTTCCTCACCACCGCCTGACGCATGACGGGTGACGAATCACGTGGGCCCCGGCCAGGTCGGAGTTCGCACGGCGCTGAACCGCCGTGCTCATTAAAGCGAAGCCCTCCGGGCTGTCCTATGGGAGGCCGCAGGCCTTTGCTATGATGAGCCGGGCGGTTTAGCGCCCGGCGTTACTACAAAGCCAAGCTTGTCTTCAAGTTACGCATTACGCATCACGCATCACGTTTCACGTCATCACGTCATCACGTCATCAAACCAAGCTACGCCTGCAACGCCGACTTCCTCACCACCGCCTGACGCATGACGAATGACGTATGACGTCACGCCTCACGTTTTTGCCGCCATCCCACCCCCAACAGGACCAATGCCCCCAGGCTGAGCAGGCTGACCCACTTCCCCACCCTTCGCGGCGGGGTGTCCTCGAAGCGCAAGACGAGGATGTGCTCCCCCGCGGGGACGGGTACGGCCACCAGGCCATAGGGGGGATACGCCCGTAACGCCTTCCACTCGAGAACCCGCTCCAGGGTCTTCCCCTCCCTGTCGTAAATGTACGCGGTCCAGCCGGGGTAAAGCTGGCGGTTGAAGAGGATGAAGTGCCCCTCCCCCTGGGCCCAATACCGCACCCCATCCTCCTGAGCCGTGTACCCCAACACCTCCACCCGAAGGCCGGGGTCGGCCTCCACATGACCGAACTCCACACGCGTGGGCACATCCTTCCCCCGCACCATAATCTCCGCCAACCCCGACCAGCGAGGGATGGAGCGGGCAAACACCGTCACCCCCGTCATCTCCTCCTCACTGGCCTGGAAGCGCATCAACGCGGGCAAGCCCACCGGCCCCTGCTCGGGGAGCGGCTCCACCACCTCCACCCTCAAATAGGCCCTGCTCCCGAAGAGAAGGAGCCCGGCCGCGAGGAGGACCCACACCGCGGGAACCCGCACGTGGGGCAGCGCCGCGAGGACGGCCATGCCCAGGACGGCCAACATCAAGTAACGCCAGGGGAACTGGGCGAACGCCACGCCGGGCACATGATCCCACACCCAGGCCGAACTCCCCGTCGTCAACCACACCGCGGCCAGCGTCACCCCGAGGAAGACCCACCCCTCAACCGTCCCCCCCCCTGCTCGACGGCAC
>WGAA01000184.1 GCA_015489285.1 Anaerolineae bacterium
GAGGCGGACACCAGGTGGGTGCCCCCGAAAACGGCTGTAATCGGCCGCCCGAAGGTGTGACGCACACAGGCCAATGTGTTGAGCAGGCCCGCGTGACAACAGCCGCAGAGGAGGACCAACCCCCGATCCGTCTCCAGCACGAGGGCCATGTCGTCCTCGTACGGGTCGGGCTTCCACCCATCCCCGTCCCGGATGGCGTGACGGGCGCTCCGTCCCTCCGCCTCCTCACGCCGCATGATCCCCCCTGTGGTCCACACCCGCGGGAGCACCTGAACCGGCTTGTGGTGAAGGTAGAGGTGGGCCCGGGCCATGCGTTCCTTCAGCGCCTGGGGGATGCCGATCTCCACATATTGCTCCCCCCGTTGGGAATACCGGGGGCGCAGGATGGTATCGTGGGCGTAAATGGGGAGATCCGGCCGCGCATCCAGGACCGCACCCAATCCACCGGTGTGATCGTTGTGGCCATGACTCAGGACCAGCACGTCCACATCTCGCAGGTCCACACCCAAAGCCCGGGCATTGTGGGCCAGGACCGTACCGCTGGCCCCCGTGTCGAACAGCACTCGACCGTGGGAGGTTTCCACCAAGAAGGACAACCCGTGTTCACCCCACGTGTTCCCGCTCCGGGCCGCGGTGTTGTCCACCAAACACGTTATGCGAAGCATAAACGCCTCCTATCGGTCCAGACGTCCAAGAGGTGACCGGCACGTCGGGATGGAACTCGGCATCGGGTACGTGATACGTGATACGTGATGCGTAATGCGTAACTTGAAGACAAGCTCGGCTTTGTGGCGAGAACCTTGCTGCCACGCCAACCAATTGCTCGTTACTCCGTTACTCGTTACTGACGTTGGCACTGCTTGGATAGCCCTGTCCTCACGCCAGGTCTTTTAATCGTTTATCGTCAATCGTTAATCGTTAGTTGACTCGTTACCCATCTCCTCGGATCGGCAAAATCGGCGCCTGAAGATTTCCTCGTCCCTCCCGGTTAAGTATACCATAAGAGGCGACAGACGGGAGATCGGAGAAGGATGTGACAAGGCCGACGTGCGGGGGTGGACGATTCGCTAACCCATGACCCACCGAGCCAAGGTAAAGGATAGCAAGGGAATACGCGCCTCCTCGATGCGCGCCCGGCAAAGGGTCGGGATCCTCATCTTCCTCTGGGTGGCGACATTCTGGCGCTGGTCCTTGTGGACCCGCTTTCCCCTGCGCGAAGATGAGGCCCTGTACGGCCATTGGGCCTGGCTCATTTATTCGGGCATCGACCCCTTGTTGCGGGGAGCTCCGGTGGACAAGCCCCCCCTTTTCCCGTACCTGGTGGCCCACGTGTACACCTGGCTTACCCCTTCCCCGGAAGCGTTGCGCCTGCCCGGCGAGGTGGCCTCCCTCCTCACCCTGCCCCTCCTCTACGCGTGGCTGCGCGCCCTCTTCAACGGACGCGTGGCCCGGGCAGGGAGCTTCCTTTACGGGATCTTCCCCCTGGCCGTCCTTCTCGCGCCTACCGGGTACACGGACCCCCTCATGGTGGGCTGGGCCGTCCTCGCGGGATGGGCCGCATCCCGCGCGCGGCGCACCCCCCTCCTTTGGGGAGGACTCAGCGGCGCGGCGTGGGCCGCGGCCGTCGCCACCAAACCGATGGCTGTGTTGTGGCTCCCCCTGGTGTGGGGCACCCTCTGGGCCCGACGCGCCCCGCGCCGGGCCTGGATCGCGTGGGGCCTCGGGGCAACAGGGCCCCTCCTCCGCTGGTGGGCGTGGGAACAGGCCCACGGTCCCCCCTTCACCTGGCAACTGGGATGGCTCCACTACGGCGGCTTTCACCTCCTCCCTCCGAGCGCATGGCTCGAGCGCGGGGCGAAATGGCTTCGCGTGTGGTGGGACACGTGGGGCGGGGTGGGGGGTGTCCTCGTCCTCGGCCTGGCCGGCCTTGGAGGGTGGCTAGGATGCGCCCGGCGGCACCGGGGGGCGTGCCTCCTGGCCGGATGGCTGGGCGGCGTCCTCCTCCTCTACGGGATGACCTCCCTGGCCCCCTGGGACCGGTACCTGCTACTGCTCGCCCCTGCAACGGTGGGGCTTGCAGCTTACGGGTGGGATGAAGGATGGAGCCGCAGGGGGCGCGTCCCCACCCTTCTCCTCATCCTTCTGTTGGGATGGGGACTTTGGGTGGGATGTCGGGCCGGACGGGGGCAGTACCCGGTGGGCGGGGACCACGGAGCCTATGAGGGCATCGACGCCGTGGCTTCCTACATCATGGCCGACCTGCCCCGAGGGGGGATCGTGTACCATCACTGGTTGGGATGGCACTACGGCTTCTACCTCTTCGCCGCGCCGTACGACTTCCGCTGGTGGCCCGACGTGCAATGGCTGGTCCGGGACGTGGAAAGGGGGCCGCGGGTCCCGCGAGTTCTCGTGTTTCCGGCCTGGCACGAACGGGAACGGCTGGCCGTCGTGAACGCCTTGCGCGGTCGGGGTATCGTGCCCACCCGGGTCCGCCGAGTATACACCCACGACGGGCACCTGCGATTCTGGGTCTACCTCCTCTCCCCCTTGGACGCGCGCTCGCGGCGCACCCCGCCCCAGTTGCCATGAACCTTCAACCTCGAGTATCCTATTCACACCCTTATTTGCGACTTGAAAAGGTGTTCTGACAAAGGGGGAAGATCGCCGAAAGCGGCAATTCACCTCATATCGAAGGAGAAAGACGTATGCGCATCCTCGTAACGGGTGGAGCCGGGTTCATCGGCTCACATGTTGTAGACGCGTATATCGAGGCGGGACACGACGTCGCGGTCGTGGACAACTTGCACACGGGGAAGAAGAAAAACGTGCACCCGCAGGCCCGCTTCTATCAGGTGGACATCCGTGATCCGCGAGCGCTCGCGGAGGTATTCGATGCATTCCGGCCGGAGGTGATCAGCCACCAGGCAGCCCTGGCCAACGTGCGGGAGTCCATGGAAAAACCCGCGGAGTACGCGGATGTGAACATCATCGGGTCCCTTCACCTTTTAGAGCTGGCCCGAAAGCACGATATCCGCAAGTTCATCTACGCCTCCACGGGGGGCGCGGTGTACGGGGAACCAGAATTCCTCCCCGTGACGGAGGACCATCCCATCAACCCGCTGGACAACTACGGCTCCAGCAAACATGCAGTGGAACACTACCTTTACCTGTACAAGCACAACTACGGGTTGGACTACACCGTGCTCCGGTATCCCAACGTGTACGGCCCTCGCCAGGACCCCCTGGGGGAGGCGGGTGTCATTGCCATTTTCACCGGACGCATGTTGAAGGGGATGGAATGCATCATCAACGGCTCGGGAGAGCAACAACGGGATTTCCTGTACGTGGGCGATGTGGCCCGGGCAAACGTGTTGGCCCTGGAGAAGGGCAGCGGTGGCATTTATAACCTGGGGTGGGGCCGCGGGGTGGACATCAACTCCCTCTTCCGCGCGCTGGCCGACGTGGTCGGCTACACCCGGCCTCCCGTGTACGGCCCTCCCAAGCTGGGTGAAGTGTTTCGCATTTACCTGGATGCCACCAAGGCACGCCGGGAATTGGGCTGGGAACCCCGTATCCCCCTGGACGAAGGTCTGAGGCTGACGGTGGAGTACTTCCGTCAGCACCCCGACGCGTGAGCCCGTAACACACCCGGGCCGTATCCCGAACAAGAGGCGGATTGTACGTTCGATGCGCATTGGTCTGAACGGATGGTTTTGGGGGACGCCGGAGGTGGGGAGTGGACAATACGTACACCATCTCCTTCACTCCCTGCTGCGTGTGGCCCCGGAACACGAGTACATTCTTTACCTTCCTGGCGCGCAGCCCCACGCGGTCAACGTGCCGGTCCCGGACGGGGTACGCGTCCGGGTAGTGAATACCCCCTTTGATCGGCATTGGGAGAACCTGGCCAAAGTATGGTTCGAACAGGTGGCCCTGCCCCGCGCCGCCCAGGAGGATGCGGTGGACGTCCTGCACGTCCCCTATTGGGGCTCCGCGCTGGTCCGCCGGGTTCCTACCGTCGTCACCGTTCACGACCTCATCCCTATGCTCCTCCTCGCGTACCGGGGGGGCATCCTCGTGCGCACCTACACCCGCCTGGTGGCCGAGGGCGCGCGGCGTGCCGACATGGTCCTGACCGACTCGCAAGCCTCCCGCCGCGACATCCGGCGATACCTGAAAGTCCCTGCGGAGCGGGTTCGGGCCGTTCCCCTGGCCGTCGACGGCATGTACCGCCGGGTGGAGGACGAAGAGCGCCTGACCTACGTGCGGGAAAAGTACCGTCTGCCCAACCGTTTCCTCCTCTACCTGGGCGGATTCGACCAGCGAAAGAACGTGACCACCCTCATTCAGGCGTACGCGGCCCTGGTGCTCACCATGAAAGAAGCAGCCCAAGCCCAGGAACACGCCGCCTCGGTCCTCGACGTGGTCCTCGTCGTCGCGGGACGGCTCCCCACCCGGGACACCCGCTTCTTCCCCGACCCCCGGAAGATCGTGCGGGCCTTCGGCATCGAGGAACACGTCCGCTTCATCGGCTGGGTGGATGAGGAGGATAAGCCCGCGCTGTACACCCTGGCCGAGGCCCTGGTCTTCCCCTCCCTGTACGAGGGGTTCGGGCTGCCCGTGCTGGAAGCGATGGCCTGCGGGACCCCGGTCATCGCGGCGAACGCGGCCTCCCTCCCCGAACTGGTGGGAGATGCCGGGCTCCTGGTCGCACCGCGCGATGTGGAGGGGCTGGCCGAAGCCATGTTGCACGTGCTGGAGAACGAGGAGTTGAAGGCCGAACTCTCCCGCCGGGCACGCGAAAAGGCCCTCCGCTTCACCTGGGATGAGGTGGCCCGCGCGACGCTGGATGCATACGAGTGGGTTCGAGAATTTGGCTAATTAGCCCATCAAAGGGATAATGTCTCTTGACAAGGATGTCACCAGCTCCTCATACCGAAGGAGGCGGCTCATGGCCCGGAATCCCAGAGGGCAAAAACCCCGTCGTCCACCGTGGCGCCGGGGAGAAGCGGTCCTAGGATTTCTCTATATACTGCCCGCCACACTCATTTTGGCCGTCTTCCACTTCTGGCCGATGATCTACGCGGTGTACATCAGCCTGCACCGCTGGCGTGTGATCAAACAGGGATATGTGGGGCTGGCGAACTACAAGTGGGTCCTCTCCAGTCCTCAATTCTGGAACGCCCTGAAGGTCACCATCTACTACGTGATCGGTACCGTTCCCTTCCAACTCGGCCTGGCCCTCATCCTGGCCTACCTCCTCTTCCAGGACATCAAAGGGCGAGAAATCTACCGCACGATCTACTTCCTCCCCTACATCACGTCGACCATCGCCTCGGGTGCAGTGTTCGCCTGGATGTTCAGCCCACAGGAAGGGCCCATCAACCGCTTCTTGCAAAAGGTAGGGCTGCCGCCCCAACGCTGGCTCCTGGAACCGCGGGGGATTCTCACCCTCCTGGGGGAGTACTTGCACATCCCCTGGTTGCACGGGGGCCCGAGCCTGGCCCTGGTGACCATCATGATCTTCGTGATCTGGTTCTGGGTGGGATACGACGCGACGATCTTCCTGGCCGGGTTGGGCTCCATCCCCTCCGAGCTGTACGAAGCGGCCCGCATCGACGGGGCGAACCGGTGGCAATTGTTCCGTTACATCACCCTCCCCCTCCTCTCCCCTACCACCTTCTTCCTGAGCCTGGTCGCGGTCATCGGCTCGTTCAAGGCGTTCAACCACATCTTCATCATGACCGACGCTTCGTCGGGGACGGTAGGGGGGCCTCTGGGCACGACGACGACGGTGACCATCCTCTTCTTCAAGAACTTCTACGACGTTCCCACGTACGGTCGCGCCGCGGCCATTGCTTTCGTCCTGTTCGTTATCATTCTCGTCCTCTCCCTACTGCAAAACTGGATTGCGTCCAAACGCGTATTCTACATGGAGTGAGGGCATGACAACGTTTACCGTGACATTCGGAGGAACTCGTTTTCACGTGCGCCTTTCCCTGGCACGGTTCATCCTTTACGTACTTATCACAGCAGGCGCTTTTATCGCCATGTTCCCCTTTATCTGGATGATATTGACGTCCTTCAAGTCCTACGGGGAAGTCACGGCCGGACGCTTCTTTCCCAGGGAGATCCGATGGCACAATTACGTCGAAGCCTGGCAGGCTGCACCTTTTGGACGCTATTTCCTGAACTCCATATTCATCGCGCTGACGACGATTGCGGGGGATTTGTTCACGGGCATTCTCGCTGCGTACGCGTTCGCCAGGATGGAATTCCCCGGCCGTAACATCATCTTCTTTATCTTCCTGGCCACGTTGATGGTTCCCGGGGAATTGACGGTATTGCCCAACTTTCTCACCATACGCAAACTGGGATGGTATAACACCTATCAGGCCCAGATCGTGCCTTTTACGGCCAGTGTGTTCCATATCTTCCTCTTAAGGCAGTTCTTCATGGGTATTCCCCGCGATTACTGGGATGCTGCGTTGTTGGACGGGTGTACCCATTTTCGCTTCCTGCGCTCCATCGTGGTCCCCTTGTCCCGACCGGCCGTGGTCACGGTGGCCTTGCTGAGCTTCATCGGCTCCTGGAACGCGTTCCTCTGGCCGTTGATCGTCACCTCCAGCGAGAAGATGCGCCCGATTCAGGTAGGGTTGCGCAGTTTCGTGGTCGAGGAGGCCACGCAAACGCAGTTGATGATGGCCGCGGCCACAATGGTCATTGTGCCCATCATCATCTTTTACGTGTTCACCCAGAAGTACTTTACCGAGGGGCTGACCATGACCGGCCTCAAAGGGTAAACGGTGGTCCTATGTCCATTCAGACCGTTTTCAAAAGGAGGAGGAACCATGATGCGTAAGACCTTGTTCCTTATCGTTGCGCTGGCCCTTGTCGTGGGGTTGGTGGCCGCGTGTGCGCCCAAAGCCACGCCGACCCCGCAGCCCACGAAGGCGGCCCCCCAACCCACACCGACCAAGGGCGAGGAGATGGATCCCATTAGCAAGCTGGATCCCTCCGGTCAGGAGCTGCTCTTCTGGCACGTGTCCACACGAAAGCACGAAAAGGCGTTGATGGAGATCATCGACGGGTTCAACAGCTCGAACCCCTACGGCATCAAGGTCGTCCCCGAGTACGCGGGGTATTACGGGGACATCTACAAGAAGATCCTGGCCGGCATCGCGGCGGGTGAGACGCCCGACCTGGCCGTCTCCTACGCGAACCAGGTCGCGGAGTACGCCAAGGCCGGCGTCATCGTCCCCCTGGACCCGTACATGAACAGCAAGAAGTACGGCTTCACCGAAGAGGAGAAGAAGGACTTCATGTGGAACCTGCTGGAGGGGGATAAGCGCCCCGAGTTCGGAGGCCAGTACCTCTCCTTCGCCCACAGCCGGTCCATGCAGGTGATGTACTACAACGTGGACTGGTTGAAGAAGCTGGGCTACGATGGTCCTCCCAAGACGTGGGACGAGTTCAAGGAGATGTGCGTGAAGGCCACGGACCCGGAGAAGGGGACCCACGGGTACGCCTATTCGGGCAGCGCCTCCCTCTTCGCCACCCTGGTCTTCACCTTTGGCGGAGATATCGTGACGAAGGACAACCAGAAGGTGGCCTTCAACAGCGAGGCCGGACTCAAGGCCCTGCAGCTGCTCAAGGACCTGTTCGACAGCGGATGTGCCTACGAGGTGGCCGAACGGTACGGCGACCAGAAGGACTTCGCCAACCAGAAGGCCCTCTTCACCTTCGGCTCGACCGCGGGCTTGCCCTACTACCGCAGCGCCATCGAGTCCAGTGAGGCCGGGCCCTTCCAGTGGGATGTGGACGCGCCGCCCACGGCCATCGGCAAGCCGGTGGTCAACGTCTACGGCCCCAGCGTGGCCATCTTCAAGAGTGTCCCCGAGCGCCAGCTGGCCGGGTGGCTCTTCCTCAAGTACTGGGCCGAACCGAAGAACGTGGCCAAATGGGCTATGACGGCCAATTACTTCCCCATCCGCAAGTCGGCCATCGAACTGCCCGAAATGCAGGAATACATGAAGAAGAACCCGCAGTACAAGAAGGCCTTCAACCTCCTGCCGTACGGCCGCATGGAGCCCTCCGTGGCCGGATACCAGCAGATCCGTGGCATCATCGCCGACATGATGAAGCAGGTCATCGAAGGCGCGGATCCGCAACAGGCCCTCGAGGCCGCGGCCCAGCAGGCCCAGGCTGTGCTGGATCAGAACAAATAGCCGACGCCAACAAAAAAGGCCCGGGGTCTTGTAACCCCGGGCCTTTTTTTCTGTCTCACCCCTCGTAAATGGGTAAATACCGCAGGGCGAAATCGAAGAACAGGGCCCCACCCGCCATGATGCCGAACGTACACGCCCACTCGTTCCACGACGGCGCATAAGGCCACCCTGCCAAACCGAACCACGTCACATTGAAGCGGTACAGGACCACCCCCAAAACCACCGCCAGGGCCGCCCACCGCAACGCCGAAGGCCGTCGACGCAAGTCCTCCCGCAGGTACACCACCAGGGGAAAAACGACCCCACCCCCGATCTCCAACAGGAAGAGGAACGTCAAAACCCCGTTCTCCCCCAGGGCCCGCACACCCCCTGTGCCAACGAAGGTCCACAGGCGAAGCACCGCGTACACCAGCAACACCCACCCCGCGTACTCACCCAACCCGGCCAACATCCCCTGGTCTACATGGCGGCCGTACACCCCGGCGATGAGGTTTCCCAGGACAATGACCAGGGAAAGGCCCCCCGCCACCGCGGTCAGGAAGAAGAGCAGGGGCAACCACGACGTCTTCCACAGGGGCGAAAGGCGCCAATCGGGGAGCACATACGTCGTCCCCAGAGAGGATTGATGCATGGTGGAAAGGACGATACCGGCAATCACCACCCCGATGATGACGCGCGAAAGCCAGCGATGTACGCGGTGCCACCCCCGTCCTTCGGCCACGATTTCCGCGAACTCCAAGAAGAGCACCGTCGTGTACAACATGACACAGACGGACACCTCGAAGAGGGGGGAATGGAGATTCTGGTACAGGATGGGATGCCAAATGCGCCAGGGCAACCCCAGGTCCAGGAAGACGAACGTGGCCGCGGAAAGGTAGCCGATGAGCGCGGCCAGGATGGCCACCCGGAACAGGGGCGCGAACCGACGCCGGTGGAACACCTTGACCACGGCCCCCATCGTGAACCCGGCCCCTGCCAGAGCAATGGCCGTGAGGTCGAAGCCAATCCACAACCCCCACGCACGCCCGTCGGACAGGTTGGTCGTCCTCCCCAGGCCCAATCCCAGTCGCATCAGAATGGCCGCTGCACCGACCAACGCGGTAATCCACAACACTCCCCGAACCCAGGAAACCGGACGAGCCAGGGCAACCGTTCTTGCTGCCGTCTTCGCTTGAACTGTCATGACCTCTCCTCTCCTTGCGTCTTCGGTCCCTTTTCCTGCGTTATCTTGTACACGGCAACGGTGAACGTGGTCATGCCGACGATAATGCCGGGTACCGCGTAGTCCATCGGGACTTTCAGCTTCTCCGGCAGGGGATGCGGTTCCGGTGTAGGAAGCCCCATCTCCTCAAAGGGGATGGAGGAGAGGTACAACACGTGCGTTCCCCCTGCCTCGTGCTCCCCGTACACGTGATCCACGTACCGGTCGGGGTGCTCCTCGATGCGTCGATGGGCTTCCTCCAGCATCTCCTCGCGCGTGCCGAAGGTCAACGCCTCGACGGGACA
>WGAA01000185.1 GCA_015489285.1 Anaerolineae bacterium
AATCCGCACCATGTAGCGCAACACCTGCCACCCCACCCACGGGTCCGGATAACTCTTGTGCTCGAACAGAAAGTAAATGTACGCCTCCGCCCCACCCCGCAACCGGGTGCGGAAGAGCAAATCCCCCTGGTGTGAACGCAACTCTGTGTCCACAAAGGAGGCATCCACCGCCTCCAATGTGTTCAGGTCCAGGTGCTCCACCACCTGAGGGGGCAGGAAGTGGCGAATGAACACCCGAGCCCGCTCCGGATGGCCCAGGAAATAGCGGAAGAATCGGTCGTGCGGGTTGGTAAGGTGCGCTTCGCTCGGTTCGCTCACGGGTTTCACCTCGGTCTACATGTTGTGCTCCTATTGTACATCATCATAGGGGGAAAGACAACGGGAACGCGGGAAGCAGAAGGCAGGAAGCTGCCGAACAACCTCGCGACAGCCCGTGTTTCGTAAGATGCCACACCATCAGGTATAATATAGCAATTCCTGCATATTGAGGGGATAGATTGACCATGGAGCAAATGAGCTTCAAGAGTGATCCTTTCATGAAGAAAGCGCGTTGGTTCAAAGCATTGGCCCACCCGGAGCGCTTGCGTATCCTGGACGCGTTGCGTCGGGATGAGGCTTGCGTGTGCCACCTGGAGAACCTCCTCGGTCGCCCGCAACCCTACATCTCCCAACAATTGCGCGTCCTGCGTGAAGCCGGCATTGTGGGTGCCCGACGCCAAGGGGCCAACGTGTTCTATTACATTACCGACGACCAGGCATTGCGCGTGCTGGACACGGTCTTAGGTCCGGCCGAGGAAAGTTCGATGTCCCCGCGCACCTTCTCTTGCCGCTGCCCCAAGTGCCAGGTGGGGGACGAGGGCGTGGTGACGGCTTTTCACGTCTGAGAGGCCGACGAAGCCGCCGGCCGGCGCACGATATCCGATAACCCGGGGAGATAACAATGGCTTACCGCCAATGGCTACACATCGACGACCGGGGCCGCCTGGTGTTGCCCGCGGAGCTGTCAGAACGGTTGGGCCTGCAGCCGGGCATGTCCGTCCTCGTGGAGGAGGAAGCCCACGCCCTCCGCATCAAACGGAGCCCCCACTCGCTGGCCCGTGTTTACGTGGAAGTCACGAACAAGTGCAACCTCTCGTGCCGCTTCTGCATTCGCAACACGTGGAACGTGGCCTTCGGGCTGATGCGGGAGGACACCTTCGCCCGCGTGATGGAGGGCATCCGGGCCTTCTCCCCCCTGCCGGAGGTTTTCTTCGGCGGCTGGGGGGAGCCCCTGGTCCATCCCCACATCGTGGATTGGGTGAGGGAAGCCAAGGAGTTGGGCGCCCGCACGCTGCTCATCACCAACGGCATCCTGCTGGACGAAGAAAAGGCGCGGGGGCTCATTGACGCCGGGCTGGACGTGCTCTGGGTGTCCATCGACGGGGCGACGCCGGAGACGTACGCGGACGTGCGCCTGGGCGAGTACCTGCCCACCATCATCGAGAACCTGGAGCGGTTGCGCGACCTGAAGGTGGAACGTTTCGGGCGCTCCCCGTGGAGCGGCCATCCCAAACTCTCCGTGGCGTTCGTAGCCATGAAGCGCAACATCCGGGATTTGCCCCAGGTGCTGGAATTGGGCCGTCGCCTGGGCGCGGTCGACTTCTCCATCAGCAACCTGATGCCCTTCACCGCGGACATGCGGGACGAGGTCCTCTACCGCGATACCATGTACGTGACCACCGGTGACAGCAGCACCGACGCCCGTCCCCACGTGTACCTGCCGCGTATGGACGTCAACGACGAGACGTGGGGCACTTTGGTGCACTTGCTGCAGGGCGAGTACCACCTGGAATTCTTCGGAAACGACCTGGGACGGGACGTGGATACCTGCCCCTTCATCGAGCGGGGCTCCCTGACCGTGCGCTGGGATGGCCGGGTCAGCCCCTGCTGGGAGTTGCTCTACGACCACGTGAGTTACCTGGGCGACCGACAACGGGTCGTCAAAGCCCATCACGTGGGGGATGTGCGGGAGCAGACCCTGGCCGAGATATGGAACGACGCCGAGTACAAAAGTTTCCGCGAGCGGGTCGTCAGTTTCGAATTTCCGCCCTGCGTGTACTGCAACGGGTGTGAGTTGGCCGGGACGAACCAGGAGGATTGCTACGGCAACCCCGCGCCCACGTGTGGGGGCTGCCTGTGGGCCCAGGGATTCATCCGCTGTCCGTAAGCCGGGGGAAAACGACCATGCTCAGAGTTGCCGTCATCACCGTCAGTGACCGCGCCGCGCGCGGGGAGTACGAGGACGTGAGTGGCCCCACGCTGGTGGGGATTCTCGAGGGGATGGGGGCGGCGGTCGTCGCCACCCACGTGCTCCCCGACGACCCGGACCGCCTGGCCGCGTTGTTGCGCCGCCTGGCCGACGAGGAGGATGTCCACCTGATCCTGACCACGGGGGGCACGGGCCCCACCCCGCGCGACCTGACCCCGGAGGCCACCCGCCGCGTCATCGAGCGGGAGATGCCCGGCCTGGCGGAGTTGTTGCGCTGGGACGGCTACAAACGCACCCCCTGGGCCGTCCTCGGTCGGGGCGTCGCCGGAATCCGGGGCAAAACGCTCATCGTCAACCTGCCGGGGAACCCCCGTGCCGTGCGGGAGGGCATGGAGGTGCTGGGGCCGATATTGCCGCCCGCGGTCTCCCTCGTGCGCGGCGGCCCGTTCGACCCGGACATGAAGGCCGCCGAGTGCTGCCCCGAGGAGTAGGGGAAGTCCCCCCACTTTACACGCCGGGAGATTTGACAAATCTCATTTTGGGCCTATACTTATGCTGAATTTGGAATATTCCAAATACGGAATAAGGTTGGCGCGTTAACAATGAATGATGGAACATATTTGGCTCTTGTAAAGAGGGCAGCACGATTCGCAAGGGCATTGGGCCATCCGGTTCGCCTGCAAATTCTGGACTTGCTGAGGGACGACGGGGCGTACGTGACCCACCTGGTCACCATGCTCGAGCGCCCGCAAGCGAACATCTCCCAGCACCTGATGGTGCTGCGGGAGACCGGGTTGGTCGTGGCGGAACGCAAGGGCATGAACGTTCTCTACAAAGCAAGCGATCCTTTGGTCTTTGAAATCGTGGACGGGCTCAAGCGATTAGCCGCCAAGGAAGAAGCACAGC